>NZ_JAZHFR010000034.1:0-34444 GCF_036541385.1 Comamonas sp. GCA5
CTGCCGTGCGCCAGGTTGAGCCACACCCCGGGACGCCCGCTGGCACCCACGGCGGGCAGGCCGTCGGGCAGGTGGCCGCGCACGCCGCGCCACACCTGTACCTGCGGGGAGGAGAGGTGTGCGCCACCGGGGAACCAGTCGTTGAGCAGACGGTACATGCGTTGCAGTGTAGCGGTGTGGTACGGGGTGCTGGCGGTGCTGTTCAATTCCAGTCCGGCGGTGATGCGCACGCGTTGCCCCATCCGGGTGATGGTGGCCTGCTGCGCCCAGTCCATGACGCTGCCGCGCGGGGCCTGCAGGGCGTCGCGCACGGGGGCGGTCACGCTGTAGCCCCAGTTGGTCATCAGGGGCAGTTGCAGGCCCAGGGCCTGGCTGCTGAGTTGCTGGTGCGCGCCGGTGCACAGCACGATGGCATCGTGCAAGTGCAACTGTTGGGCGGTTTGCACCCCCAGTGGCTGGGTGCTGATGCGCTGGATGGCCATGCCGGTGTGAATGTGTGCGCCCAGGTGCTGGGCCTGCATGCGCAGCAGGTGGGTCCACAGCCGGGGGTTGATGGACTCACCCTGGGGGAAGTGCAGTGCGCTCAGCCAGGCGATGTCCTGACCCAGGCTGGGTTCGATGCCCAGTGCCTGCTGCGGACTCAGCAGTTGGCAGGCAATCCCCTGTTCCTGCAGCAGTGGCAGGCGCTGCTGCCAGAACTCCAGTTCCTGCGGGTTGCGCAGCAGGATCAGTGCCCCGGGGCGTTGCTCGGCAATCGATTCCGGATCCTCGCAGTCTTGCCAGCGCAGGTCTTGGCTGTAGCTCGACAGGGCCTGCAAGGCGGAGAACAGGGGATGGGCGCCCTGCTTGAAGGCTTGTTTTTCGTGCTTTTTCCACTGGCGCATCCAGCGCCAGGTGTTGCTGCCCAGAAAGGTCGAGGCCTGCAGCAGACCGCTGCCCTTTTGCAGCTGTTTCAGCGGCATGCCCACGCCGGGTGCCGACAGGCTGGGCGCCACGCACGGTGACAGCCAGCCGCCCGGGGCAAAACTGGCCTCCTCGGCGGTGGCGTTCATTTGTTCATAGACGGTGACTTGGTGCCCGTCGCGGGCGAGTTCCAAGGCCGTGGAGATGCCGGTGATACCGGCTCCCACGATGGCGATATTCATGGCGTGTCGGGCGCAATTCGTGAACCCGCGATTTTGACGCGCAATTGCAGTCGTCAAGCACCCACTTCGCAAAGAAATATCAAGTGTGGGTCAGTGGGGCTGCGGGCGGGGTGGTTGGGTGAAATATGTGGGTGGCGGATGGGGTGCAAAAGGGTGAATCCACAGCGCAGCGCTGGAGGGTGGTCTGGCTTGTGCTAAAATTTTTCGGCTTTGCAGTTGACTGTCCGGTAAAACGCTGGGCGGGGCTGTCAAAGTGAATCGCAAATCAGCTCTCTTAAGGTGTTGCCAAACCTGGAGGTTTGCAAAATCGAGCTGCATTTAAGACCCAACCTTTTGGAGAAAAAACATGTCCGTTACCATGCGCGAAATGCTGGAAGCTGGTGTCCACTTCGGTCACCAGACTCGTTTCTGGAACCCCAAGATGGCTCCGTTCATCTTCGGTCACCGCAACAAGATCCACATCATCAACCTGGAAAAGTCCCTGCCCATGCTGCAGGACGCCCAGAAGTTTGCCAAGCAACTGGCATCCAATGGCGGCACCATCCTGATGGTCGGTACCAAGCGCCAAGCTCGTGAGCTGGTGGCTGAGCAAGCCCAGCGCGCAGGCGTGCCTTACGTGGATCAGCGTTGGTTGGGCGGTATGCTGACCAACTTCAAGACCGTGAAGACGTCGATCAAGCGTCTGAAGGACATGAAGGCTCAGCAAGAAGCGGGTCTGGAGTCCCTGTCCAAGAAAGAGCAGCTGATGTTCGCTCGCGAACTGGAAAAGCTGGAGAAGGACATCGGCGGTATTCAAGACATGAACACCCTGCCTGACGCCATCTTCGTGATCGACGTGGGCTTCCACAAGATCGCTATTTCCGAAGCCAAGAAGCTGGGTATTCCATTGATCGGTGTGGTGGACTCCAACCACAATCCCGAAGGCGTGGACTACGTGATCCCCGGTAACGATGACTCGGCCAAGGCTGTGGCTCTGTACGCCCGCGCCATCGCTGACGCCATCCTGGAAGGCCGTGAAGCCCGTCTGAACGATGTGGCCAAGGTTGCTGCCGGCGAAGGCTCTGACGAGTTCGTGGAAGTGGATGAATCCGCTGCCTAAGAGCTGGCTGCGCGACTCGTCGCGATAAGAAAGCGGGGCTCACGGTAGCCCCCTTTTTTTAAGCTGAAATCCTGTAACGATTTGAACTGAATACGGAGAAACAAGATGGCTGCAATTACCGCAAGCATGGTGGCTGAACTGCGCGCGAAGACCGACGCGCCCATGATGGAATGCAAGAAGGCCCTGACCGAAGCCGATGGCGACATGGCCAAGGCCGAAGAGTTGCTGCGCGTGAAGTTGGGCACCAAGGCTGGCAAGGCCGCTTCGCGCGTGACGGCTGAAGGCGTGGTGACCTCCTTTATCGACGGCAACGTGGGTGCCCTGATCGAAGTGAACAGCGAAACCGACTTCGTGTCCAAGAACGACAGCTTCCTGGCGATGGCTGCGGCTGCGGCCCAGCTGGTGGCCAAGCACAATCCCGCCAACGTGGAAGCCCTGGGCGCCGTGGCTTACGAGCAAGACGGCTTTGGCCCCACCCTGGAAGACGTGCGCAAGGGCCTGATCGGCAAGATCGGTGAAAACATGTCCTTCCGCCGCTTCAAGCGTTTCGAAGGCAACCTGGCTTCGTACGTGCACGGCTCGCGCATCGGCGTGATCGTGGAATTCGAAGGCGATGCTGCTGCTGCCAAGGATGTGGCGATGCATGTGGCAGCCATGAAGCCTGTGGCACTGACCTCCGCCGACGTGCCTGCCGAGCTGATCGAGAAGGAACGCGCTGTGGCCGAAGGCAAGGCTGCCGAATCCGGCAAGCCTGCCGAGATCGTCGCCAAGATGGTCGAAGGCTCGGTGCAGAAGTACCTGAAGGAAGTGTCGCTGGCCGACCAAGTGTTCGTGAAGGCTGCCGACGGCAAGCAGACCGTGGCACAGATGCTGAAGGCTGCCAACACCACCGTGAAGGGCTTCACCCTGTACGTGGTGGGCGAAGGCATCGAGAAGAAGGCTGACGACTTCGCTGCTGAAGTGGCTGCCCAGATGGCTGCTGCCAAGGGCGCCTGATCCCCCTCTGGCGCTGACTGCTCTCGATCGATTTCCAACCCATAACCACTTACAACACCGGAGTTACCCATGACACAAGTTCAACCAGCCCACAAACGCATCCTGCTGAAGTTGTCTGGCGAAGCGCTCATGGGGGACGACCAGTTCGGCATCAACCGCGCCACCATCGAACGCATGGTGGCCGAGATTGTCGAAGTGACCAAGGTGGGTGTGCAGGTGGCGGTGGTGATCGGCGGGGGCAATATTTTCCGCGGCGTGGCGGGCGGTTCGGTGGGGATGGATCGCGCCACAGCGGATTACATGGGCATGCTGGCCACGGTGATGAATGCACTGGCGCTGGCCGATGCCATGGACAAGCAGGGCTTGACCGCGCGCGTGATGTCGGCCATCGGCATCGAGCAGGTGGTGGAGCCTTATGTGCGCCCCAAGGCGCTGCAGTACCTGGAAGAAGGCAAGGTGGTGGTGTTTGCCGCGGGTACGGGCAATCCTTTCTTCACGACCGATACAGCTGCCGCCCTGCGCGGCGCCGAAATCGGTGCCGAAGTGGTGCTCAAGGCCACCAAGGTGGATGGTGTCTACACCGCAGATCCGATGAAGGATCCCTCGGCCACCCGCTACACCAAGCTGGCATTCGACGAGGCGATTGGCCGCAACCTTGGCATCATGGATGCCACGGCTTTTGCGCTGTGTCGTGACCAGAAGCTGCCCATCCGCGTATTCTCCATCGTCAAGCCGGGCGCCTTGCTGCGCGTGGTCATGGGCGAGGATGAGGGCACATTGGTACACGCTTGATCCATTAACAGCGAGTAGAGGCCTTCCTTGTGTAAACAATGGAAGGCCATTTGCTTTCAGAGGTGATGAATATGACGATTGCTGAAATCAAGAAGAACACCGAAACCAAGATGGGCCAGTCCCTCGAGGCTTTGAAGAACAACTTGGGGCGTATCCGTACCGGGCGTCCCAGCCCGCAGTTGCTGGATGTGATCCAGGTGGAGTACTACGGCTCCATGGTGCCGCTGTCGCAGGTGGCCAACGTGTCCCTGCTGGATGCGCGCACCCTGAGTGTGCAGCCCTGGGAAAAGAACATGGCGGCCAAGGTGGAAAAGGCCATCCGTGAAAGCGACCTGGGCCTGAATCCCGCATCGATGGGCGACCTGATCCGTGTCCCCATGCCTCCGATGAGCGAAGAGCGCCGCAAGGAAATGACCAAGCTGGCGCGCAACGAGGGCGAAGCCTCGAAGGTGGCGGTGCGCAACCTGCGTCGCGATGCGAACGAAGCGGTCAAGCGCCTGGTCAAGGACAAGGAAGCTTCCGAAGACGATCAGAAGCGCTCGGAAGCCGACATCCAGAAGATGACCGACAAGCACATTGCCGAGGTCGACGCTTTGGTCGCGGCCAAGGAACAAGACATTCTGGCGGTGTGAAAGCCGGACACTGCCAGGATTGCCCATGACCTTTTCTTCTGCAGTGCCGCGCCATGTGGCGGTCGTGATGGACGGCAATGGCCGTTGGGCCAAGAAACGGTTTTTGCCGCGCCTGGCCGGGCACAAGCAGGGGCTGGAGTCGCTGCGCCGCTGTGTGCGCCACTGCATTGAGCGTGGCGTGCGGGTGCTGACGGTGTTTGCCTTTTCTTCCGAGAACTGGAACCGTCCTGCGGAGGAGGTCTCGGGCCTGATGAACCTCCTGGCCGGGGCCCTGGCGCGCGAGGTGCCCAGCCTGCACGCGGAGGGGGTGCAGCTGCATTTTGTCGGCGAGCGCAGCAGCTTGTCCGACAAGGTGGTGGCGGGCTTCCTGCAGGCAGAAGCATTGACGGCCAGCAACGACCGTCTGGTGCTGAATGTCTGCTTCAACTATGGCGGGCGCTGGGACATCGCCCAGGCTGCCGCTGGCTTGGCTGCGCAAGGCATCGCCATCACCGAAAGCAGCCTGGGTGCCGCCCTGGCCATGGCCCATGTGCCAGACCCGGACTTGCTGATCCGCACCGGGGGCGAATACCGCATCAGCAATTTCCTGCTGTGGCAGGCCGCATACTCGGAGCTGTATTTCAGCCCCGCCCTGTGGCCCGATTTTGACGCGGCGGAGCTGGATGCCGCGATCGCCGAATATGCACGCCGGGAGCGTCGCTTCGGCCAAACTTCTGAACAAATAAATCAGTCATCCGAGCAGCGATTGACTGTCTGAAGGTAGACCATCCCATGCTCAAGCAGCGAGTCATCACTGCCATCCTCTTGCTGGCCATTTTGTTGCCGGCCCTGCTTCATCCCAATGTGTGGCCGTTCAACCTGCTGGTGCTGGTGCTCGTAACGGCCGGGGGCTGGGAGTGGGGGCGCCTGAATGGCTTGCAGCCGCTGGGGGCGGTGACGACCGCCGTGGTGGCGGCGTTGCTGTGCGTGGCGACCTGGCAGATGGGGTGGCTGGCGCAGCCGCACCCTGTGCTGTGGCTGCTGGCCGGCGCGGCCTGGGTGCTGGGCAGTGCCTGTCTGGTGAAGGCTGGCGTGCCGGGCTGGGCGAAGATTCCGTTCATCGTGCGCTGGTGTGCCGGCGTTCTGGCCCTGTGGGTGGCAGGACTGGCCATGGTGCAGGCGCGCCAAATGGGTGTGAATTTCCTGCTTTCCATCCTGGTGCTGGTCTGGGTGGCGGATGTCTTTGCCTATTTTGCCGGGCGGGCGCTGGGGCTGCGCTTCACGAAGGTGAAGCTGGCGCCCGCCATCAGTCCCGGCAAGAGCTGGGAGGGCGCCTGGGGCGGTGCCCTGGGCGTGGTGGCGCTGGCCTTTGTCTGGGTGGCGCTGGACCGTGCCAACCAGGTGCAGGTGCTGAGTTTTTACAGCCGCGTGTTTGACCGCGGCTGGTGGCTGCTGTTGCTGGCGGCCCTGTTCATGGCGGCCATGAGCGTGGTGGGGGATCTGGTGGAGTCTTTGATCAAGCGCAGCGCTGGGGTCAAAGATAGCAGCCAGCTGCTGCCAGGGCATGGTGGGGTGCTGGACCGCATTGATGCGCTGCTGCCGACCCTGCCTCTGGCCATGATGCTGACTTCTTTGGTGCAGTGATGAAACAACGTTTGACGGTGCTGGGCTCCACGGGCTCGATTGGTACGAATACGCTGGATGTGGTGCGCCGCCACCCGCAGCAGTACGAAGTGTTTGCGCTCAGTGCCTCGACGCAGGTGGAGCTGATGCTGGCCCAGTGCGCCGAATTCCGGCCGCGCTATGCCGTGATGGCCAGTGGTCCCCATGCGGTGCAGCTGGCGCAGGATTTGAAGTCGAATGGCCTTCCAACGCAGGTGTTGCAAGCGCAGGATGCTCTGGAACAGATAGCATCTCACCCCGAGGTCGATGTGGTCATGGGGGCGATCGTCGGGGCCGCGGGTCTGTCGCCCTGCCTGGCGGCCGCGCAATCGGGCAAGCGCCTGCTGCTGGCGAACAAGGAAGCGCTGGTGGTGGGGGGCGCCCTGTTCATGGACACCGTGCAGCAGAACGCATGCACGCTGCTGCCGATCGACAGTGAGCACTCGGCGATTTTTCAATGCCTGCCCGAAGATCGCAGCACCTGGTCCGCGCGCATTGACAGCCTGTTGCTCACCGCATCCGGTGGGCCCTTCCGCCAGCGCGATCCCGCCACACTGGCCGAGATCACGCCATCGCAGGCTTGCAACCACCCCAATTTCTCCATGGGGCGCAAAATCTCGGTGGACTCGGCCACCATGATGAACAAGGCCCTGGAGGTGATCGAAGCCCGCTGGCTGTTTGATGTGGCCCCCGAAAAGATCAAGGTGGTCATTCACCCCCAGCAGATCATCCACTCCATGGTGCAGTTCAAGGATGCGTCCATCCTGGCCCAACTGGGCACGCCGGACATGCGGGTGCCGATTGCCTGCGGTCTGGCCTGGCCGGAGCGCATCGAAAGTGGCGTGGCGCCCCTGGACTTCACGGCGTTGGCGGGCTTGACCTTTGAGGAGGCGGATGCGCACCGTTTTCCCGGCCTGCATTTGTCGTGGCAGGCGCTCAACGCTCCGGAGGGCACCACGGCCGTGCTCAATGCGGCCAACGAGGTGGCGGTGGCGGCTTTCCTAGCCGGGCAGCTGCGTTTTGATCGCATCCATGCCGTGAACCTGGAAACCTTGGGAACTTTGACGCCCTCGCAGCCCCGAAGCGTGGGGGATCTGCTGGCATTGAACGATGAGGCGCGCAGCGTGGCTGCAGGCGTGTTGGAGCGTTTTGCGGCGTGATCGTGTGCGACGGCTACGGAGGATAAAGACTGCATGCTGACCTTGGTTGCCTTCATCGTTGCTCTGGGGCTGCTGATCGCCATCCATGAGTACGGCCACTACCGCGTGGCCGTGGCCTGTGGCGTCAAGGTGCTGCGCTTTTCCATCGGCATGGGCAAACCGCTCCTGCGGTGGACGCGCTCTGGCTCGGACACCGAGTTTGTGATCGCCGTCCTGCCTCTGGGCGGTTATGTGCGCATGTTGGACGAGCGTGAGGGTGCGGTCCCCGCTGAGCAGTTGCACCAGGCGTTCAATCGCCAGCCTTTGCGCAAGAGGGCGGCGATTGTGGCCGCAGGGCCGCTGGCCAACCTGTTGTTGGCTGTGGCGCTCTACAGCGTGGTGAACTGGGTCGGTGTGGAGCAGCCCAAGGCGATCGTCTCCGCGCCGGAGGCCGGGTCACTGGCGCGTGCCGCGGGTCTGCAGGGAGGGGAGTGGATCCAGTCGGTGCAACTGGGTCAGGCCCCTGCACAGGCGGTGGAATCGTTCGAGGATTTGCGCTGGCAATTGACACAAGCGGCCTTGAATGCCCAGGACATTCGGCTTTTCTGGCGCGATACGCGCAGCGGCCGGCAGGGTGAGGGTGTACTCAAGCTGGCCGATCTGGGCAGTGCAGCGCTGGATCAAAGCATGCTGACAGCGATCGGGATTACTGCGCCCTGGACGCCGCCGGTGGTCGGGGAGGTCATGGCCAATATGCCGGCCGCCCGGGCGGGTCTGCAGGCGGGCGACGTGGTGCAGACGGTCAATGGCCAGCCTGTGATGGATGGGGCCCAGTTGCGCAGCCTGATTCGCAACGCCGCGCAGAACCCGCCTGTGGCGCAGGCCTGGGTGGTGGAGCGCCATTCCCGTTTGCAGGCGCTGGAGGTCGTGCCCGAGCTGGCAACGACCGAGCAAGGTCGGATTGGTCGCATTGGTGCCTATATCGGTGGCATGCCCGCAATGGTGACGGTGCGCAAAGGCGCCTTGGATGGCGTGGTGGCGGGTGTGGCAAGGACCTGGGACGTCTCGGTCCTCAGTCTGCAAATGATGGGCAAGATGCTGGTGGGCGAGGCATCGCTGAAGAATCTCAGCGGGCCTCTCACCATTGCCGATTACGCCGGCAAATCGGCCAGCCTGGGCTGGATTCAGTATGTCTTGTTCCTTGCGCTCATCAGCGTGAGCCTGGGTGTGTTGAATCTGTTGCCGCTTCCTGTTCTGGATGGTGGGCACCTGATGTATTATCTTTGGGAAGGTGTCACAGGGCATCCCGTCAACGATGTATGGATGGAGCGTCTTCAACGGGTGGGCATTAGCCTGTTGCTTGTGATGATGTCCATTGCTTTATTTAACGATATCAGCCGCATTTGGGGCTAAATCACAGCTGCTCTCCAATGTTGGCGCCTGCTTCTCACATGAAACTCCCGTTTAATCGATTTGGCGCGCGCACTGCCACGGCGGTTGCTGCGCTGCTCTGTTTGGCCCAAGGGGCTTGGGCTCTCGAGCCGTTCAAGGTCCAGGACATCCGCGTCGAAGGCCTGCAGCGTGTCGAAGCAGGTACCGTGTTCGCCTCCATGCCTTTGCGTGTTGGCGATGAATACAACGACGACAAGGGGGCCGCAGCGATTCGCTCGCTGTTTGCCCTGGGGCTTTTTAAAGACGTCCGCTTGGAAGCCAATGGCAACGTCCTGGTGGTGGTGGTGGAAGAGCGCCCCACGATTGCAGGCGTGGACTTTGTCGGTACAAAGGAGTTCGACAAGGAAGCGTTGCAGAAGGCCATGCGGGATGTGGGCCTGGCAGAAGGTCGTCCTTTCGACAAGGCCCTGGCCGATCGCGCCGAGCAGGAGCTCAAGCGCCAGTACATCAACCGCAGCCTGTATGGCGCGGAGGTCGTGACCACCGTCACGCCGATTGAGCGCAACCGGGTCAACCTGACTTTCTCGGTGACCGAGGGCGAGGCCGCGAAGATCAACAACATTCGCATTGTCGGCAACCAGGCGTTCAGCGAATCCACCCTCAAAAAGCAGTTCGACCAGGACACGGGCGGCTGGCTGAGCTGGTATACCAAGTCGGACCGCTATGCACGCAGCAAGCTGAATGCGGATCTGGAAACCTTGCGTTCCTATTACCTGCAGCGCGGTTACCTCGATTTCCGGATCGAATCCACGCAGGTGGCGATTTCGCCGGATAAGCAAAAAATCTCCTTGGTGGTCAACATCCACGAAGGTGAAAAATTCGTGGTCTCTGGCGTGCAACTGGAAGGCAACTACCTTGAGCGCGAGGACGAGTTCAAGGCCTTGGTGAAAATTCGCCCGGGTCAGCCTTACAACGCCGATCTGGTGACAGAAACCACCAAGGCTTTCTCGGACCACTTCAGCAAGTTTGGCTTCGCGTTTGCGCGTGTCGAAGCAGTGCCTGAAATCGATCGTGAACACAATCGTGTCGCTTTTGTGCTGCGTGCAGAACCGTCGCGCCGTGCGTATGTGCGACGCATTCAAGTGTCTGGCAACGATCGCACCCGCGACGAAGTGATTCGCCGCGAATTCCGTCAGTTTGAGTCCTCGTGGTATGACGGTGACAAGATCAAGCTTTCGCGGGATCGCGTGGACCGTTTAGGCTTTTTCACGGAAGTCGGGGTGGATACCCAGGAAGTGCCAGGAGCCCCTGATCAGGTGGATCTGGTTGTGAGTGTGAAGGAGAAACCTACCGGGGCGGTGACGCTGGGTGCGGGTTTCTCGAGCGCGGAAAAAGTCTCTCTGACTTTCGGTATCAAGCAAGAAAATGCGTTTGGCTCGGGCAACTATCTGGGCTTGGATGTGAATACCAGCAAGTACAACCGTACGCTGGTGGTAAGCACGACCGATCCATATTTCACACAGGACGGTATTTCGCGCACCGTTGATGCTTACTACCGTACCTCACGTCCCTATTCGTATGTTTACGATGGGAGCGAGGTGGATACCGATGATATGTACAAGATCGTGTCCAAGGGCGCCTCTGTGCGTTTTGGCGTGCCTTTCAGCGAGCAGGATACGGTTTACTTTGGCCTTGGCTTTGAGCAGACCTCGATCAAGCGCGGCGTTTACATGCCATCGCAGTACGAGCCGTATACAGGCAAGAGCAATACGGCCATTCCGCTGACTTTGGGTTGGGGGCGTGATTCGCGTGACAGCGCCTTGGCGCCGAATTCTGGTCGTTATCAGCGCTTCAATGCCGAGTGGTCGGCGGCTGGTGATCTGAATTACGTCAAGGCCAATTACCAGTTCCAGCAGTACATCCCAGTGACCAAGGCGATCACTTTCGCAGCGAATGCAGAGCTGGGCTGGGGCAAGGGGCTGGGCGGCAAAGATTTTCCCATCTTCAAGAACTTCTACGCAGGCGGTTTGGGCTCGGTCCGTGGCTTTGAACAAGGCAGCCTCGGTCCCCGTTCAAGCACCTTTGTGGGGCCTGATGGCACGCCCACAGCCTATGCGTCTGGTAACTACTCTTACCTGGGCGGTGCCAAAAAAGCTGTGATGAACTTCGAGTTGATCGCACCATTCCCAGGCGCGGGGAATGACAAGACCCTGCGTTGGTTCACCTTTGTTGATGTGGGTAACGTTTACGGTGAAAATGACCCCATTCGATTCAGCGACATGCGCGCTTCGGTGGGTATCGGTTTGAGCTGGATTTCACCATTGGGTCCATTGCGACTGGCATGGGCCAACCCTATCCGCAAGCAACCGGGTGATGAGTTGCAAAAGCTTCAATTTCAAATTGGAACGTCTTTCTGATGAAAAACATGTATCGCACACTGGCAGTTTCTGCCTTGCTGGGTAGCCTGGCACTGACTGCTTACGCACAAGACTTCAAGGCAGGTTTTGTGAATACGGATCGCATATTCCGCGAGGCCAACTCTGCCAAGGCTGCACAGGGCAAGCTGGAGCAGGAATTCTCCAAGCGCGAGCGCGAACTCGTTGCCACTGGCAAGGCTTTGAAGACGGCATCGGAAGCATTTGAGCGCGATGCTCCCACGTTGTCGGAAAGCCAGCGTGTTTCCAAGCAGCGTGAGCTGGTGGAGCGCGACCGTGACTTCCAGCGCAAGAACCGCGAGTTTCAGGAGGACCTGAACGCCCGCAAGAACGAAGAGTTGGCGCGCGTGCTGGAGCAGGCCAATCGCGTGGTGCAGCAGGTTGCTGAGGCTGAAAAGTACGATGTGATCCTGCAAGAAGCCGTGTACGTGAACCCTAAGCACGACATCACAGACAAGGTGATCAAGGCCTTGAACAATTCCGGCAAGTAATCTGCTTGGACATCAAGGTGATGGTTCAGCTGGGACAAATCGTTGATGCCTTGGGGGGGGAGTTGGTAGGAGGAGGTCGGGACATCGTGATTTCCCGGATTTCTCCCCTGGAAACAGCGCAAGCAGATTCCATCAGCTTCCTCAGCAATCCTCGGTATGCAACGCAAATGGCCGCCTCCAGGGCGGCCTGTGTCGTTGTGGCGCCTGCCATGCGTGAGCTTGCAGCACAGCGTGGTGCGTGCATCGTGGCGGCCAATCCGTATGTGTACTTTGCCAAGCTGACCCAGTTCTGGAAGATGCAGCAGCAGGGCGTGCGGCCGGTGGGTGTGCATCCTTCGGCGGTGGTCGATCCGACCGCAGAAATCGCCCCGGATGCCTATATCGGGCCGCTGTGCGTGGTCGGGGCAGGTGTCCGCATCGGTGCTGCGACGGTGCTGCGTTCGCGCATCACCGTGAGTGATGGCTGTGAGATTGGTGAACGTTGCTTGTTGCACCCTGGGGTGGTCATCGGCGCCGATGGTTTCGGTTTTGCCAACGAGGCCGGACAGTGGATCAAGATCGAGCAACTGGGCAAGGTGCGCATCGGTAACGATGTTGAAATTGGCGCCAATACCTGTATTGATCGGGGCGCTTTGGACGATACGGTCATCGAAGATGGCGTCAAGCTCGATAATCTGGTCCAGATCGCCCACAACGTGCACGTGGGTGCGCACTCAGTGATCGCCGGCAATGCCGGGGTGGCTGGCAGTGCGCGCATCGGGCAGGGATGTTCGATCGGTGGCGCGGCCAACATCTTGGGGCATTTGACGATTGCGGACGGAACCAGTATTTCGCCCACGTCCATGGTGACCCGCTCCATTCGCCAGCCAGGCTTGTACACTGGAATCTTTCCATTGCAGACAAACGAGCAGTGGGAAAAGAACGCTGCGTCTTTAAAGCAACTGCATGTGCTGAGAGAGCGCATCAAAAAGCTGGAGAGCGCGCTTGAAGGCGCCAAACAGCAATAACGGAAATTCATAATGGATATTCACGCAATTCTCAAGCAACTCCCCCACCGCTACCCTTTCTTGCTGGTGGATCGGGTGGTTGAACTTGAGAGTAACAAGCGCATCCGCGCGATCAAAAACGTTACTTTCAACGAGCCTTATTTCATGGGCCACTTCCCAGGCCGTCCCGTGATGCCGGGTGTGCTGATGCTGGAAGCGCTGGCCCAGGCAGCAGGCTTGTTGGCGTTTGATGCCATGGGTCAAGTGCCCGATGAAAACAATATCTACTACTTCGTGGGGATTGATTCGGCCCGTTTCAAGCGTCCCGTGGAGCCCGGGGATCAATTGATCCTGGAAGCTTCCATCGACCGCGTGCGCGGTGGCATCTGGAAGTTCAAGGGTGTGGCGCGCGTGGGCGAAGAAGTGGCCTGCGAGGCGGAGCTGATGTGCACCATGCGTTACGTGGGTCCTGAAAAGCAGGCCTGATGAGCGAGAACATCCATCCCACCGCGATCGTGCATGAGGGGGCTTGGCTGCACCCTTCTGTGACTGTGGGGGCCTACAGCGTCATCGGCGCCCATGTGAAGGTGGGGGCTGGTACGCGCATTGGCCCGCATTGCGTGATCGAGGGTCACACCACCATCGGTGAAGATAACCAGATTTTCCAGTTTGCATCGTTGGGTGCGCAGCCGCAGGACAAAAAGTATGCGGGCGAACCGACCGAACTGGTGATTGGCGATCGCAACACCATCCGCGAGTTCTGTACCTTCAACACCGGCACCAGCCAGGATGCAGGCGTCACCCGCGTGGGGAATGACAACTGGATCATGGCCTATGTCCATATCGCACACGATTGCGCGGTGGGCAGTCACACCATCCTGGCCAACAACGCCACCTTGGCGGGCCATGTGCATGTGGGTGATTGGGTGATTCTGGGGGGGCTGACCGGTGTGCACCAGTTCGTGAAGATCGGTGCCCACGCCATGGCTGGCTTTGCCAGCCGTGTGGCCCAGGATGTCCCGCCCTTCATGATGATCGAAGGCAACCCCCTGGCGGTGCGCGGCTTCAACATCGAAGGTTTACGTCGCCGTGGCTTTACGCCCGAACGGCTGAAGGCGGTCAAGCAGATGCACCGCCTGTTGTATCGACAGGGTCTGACCCTGGAAGACGCGGTCCAAGCGATTGCGTCGCTGGCGGCCGAGATGCCTGAAGCGGCCCAGGATATTGCGCTCATGCAGTCTTTCTTGACTGCTTCGACACGAGGAATTGCGCGTTAAGGCCATGTCTGTCAAAGATACACAGCAACCCCGTGTTGCCATGGTGGCCGGCGAGACGTCAGGAGACTTGCTCGCCGGTTTGCTTTTGGATGGACTGCAGCGCCAGTGGCCGCAGGTGCAGGCCCTGGGCATTGGTGGGCCCCACATGCAGCAGCGCGGTTTTGAGGCGCTGTGGCCCAGTGAGCGGCTGGCCGTGCATGGCTACAGCTTTGAGGTGCTGATGCGTCTGTGGGACATCCTGTCCATCCGCCGGCAGCTGCGTGCGCGTTTGCTGCAGGACCGCCCGGACGTGTTTGTGGGGATTGATGCGCCGGATTTCAACCTGGGGTTGGAGCAGGACCTGCGTGCGGCGGGCATCAAGACGGTGCACTTTGTCTGCCCTTCCATCTGGGCCTGGCGTGCAGAGCGCGTCCACAAGATCCGGGCTGCGGCCGACCATGTGCTGTGCCTGTTTCCGTTTGAGCCGGATTTGCTGGCGCAGCATGGGATTGCGGCCACCTACGTTGGGCATCCCTTGGCACAGGTCATTCCGATGGAGCCCGACCGTGCCGCTGCGCGTGTGCGCCTGGGGCTGGTGCAGGAGCATCCGGTCCTGGCGTTGCTGCCGGGCAGCCGCCGTGCCGAGGTGCAATACATCGCCAAGCCCTTCATGCAGGCAGCGGCCCTGCTGCGACAGCAATGGCCTGATTTGCAGGTGGTGCTGCCGGCCGTGCCGGCCCTGCACGACCGGCTGGTGGCTCTGAGCCAGGAGCTGGGGGTCGCTGCGTGGCTCAAGATCGTGCGTGGCCAGTCGCACGATGTGCTGGCGGCCTGTGACTGCACCTTGATTGCCAGTGGCACGGCCACCTTGGAGGCCGCGTTGTTCAAGCGGCCCATGGTGATCTCCTACAACATGCACCCGTGCAGCTACCGTCTCATGCAGCGCAAGCAATTGCAGCCGTGGGTGGGCTTGCCCAACATCCTGTGCTCCGACTTTGTGGTGCCCGAACTGCTGCAGGACCAGGCTTCGCCGCAGGCCTTGGCACATGCCGTGGCGCAGTGGCTGGATGACAGCGCACATGCGCGCGCCAAGGTGCAGGTGGTGGAGCAGCGGTTTGCGGCCTTGCACCGCAGCCTGCACAAAGATACGACGACCTTATCCGCCCATGCCATCCAAAAAGTTCTCACTGCCTGAGCAAGGTTCCTTGCCCTGGCATGCGCCAGGCCTGGTGGCGGGGGTGGATGAAGCCGGGCGCGGTCCCCTGGCGGGGCCGGTGGTGGCCGCGGCCGTCATTCTGGACGACCTGCACCCGATTGCCGGGCTGGCCGATTCGAAGAAGCTCACGGCTTTGCGCCGCGAAAAGCTGTTCGACGAGATCCGCGCCAAGGCCTTGTGCTTTTGCATTGCCGAAGCGTCGGTGGAAGAGATCGACCGGCTCAACATCCTGCAGGCCACCTTGCTGGCGATGCAGCGGGCGGTGCATGGCCTGCGCCTGAAGCCGGCACTGGTCCAAGTCGATGGCAACCGGCTGCCGGTGCTGGAGGTGCAGGCCGAGGCGATTGTCAAGGGCGATGCCCTGGTGCAGGCCATTTCGGCCGCCTCGATCCTGGCCAAGGTCCACCGTGACCGCTGGTGCGAGGGTTTTGACCGTGAGTATCCTGGCTACGGTTTTGCCGCGCACAAAGGCTATGGCACTGCCGCGCATTTGCAGGCGCTGCGCGGCCTGGGCGCCACACCCGCCCACCGGCGCAGCTTTGCCCCGGTGGCGCAGGTGATCCATACATTCGCTGCGCGTGAAACCGCAGCCACCACGGCATGAAATTTACAGAAATCCATTCGCGTGACAACACCTTCGTCAAAGACCTGCGCCGCCTGTCGCGCGAAAGCGGTGTGTACCGCAGGCAAGGGCAGGTGTGGCTGGAGGGCGACCACCTCTGTCGCGCGGCCCTGGCGCGTGGCCTGAAACCCAGTGTGGCGGTGTTTGCGGAGTCTTTTTGGCCGCAGGTGCCCGTGGAATGGGCGCAATGCGCTTCCAAAGTTGTAGTTCTGGCGGATGCCCTGTTTGCGGACATCAGCGGTCTCGAGTCGCCGGCCCGCATGGGCTACCTCCTGCCCTGGTCGCCCAGTGTGACCGTGCAATCCGGTGTGCCCAGCGTGGTGCTGGATCGGGTGCAGGATGCCGGCAATGTCGGCTCCATCCTGCGCAGTGCCTCGGCCTTCGGGTTCCGGCAGGTGATTGCGCTCAAGGGCACAGCCGCACTTTGGAGCCAGAAGGTGCTGCGGGCCGGCATGGGCGCGCACTTTGCGCTGCATCTGGTGGAAGGGGTGGAAGCCGATGCGCTGGCGCAACTGCAGGTGCCGCTGCTGGTCACCAGCTCCCACCGCGGCGATCTGATCCACCGCGCGCACCTGCCCTGGCCCTGCGCCTGGGCCATGGGGCATGAAGGCCAGGGCGTGGGGCCTGCGGTCGAGGCGCTCGCGGCCCAGTCGGTGCGGATTGCACAGCCCGGGGGCGAGGAGTCGCTGAACGTCGGTGCGGCCGCGGCGATCTGCCTGCATGCCAGCGCGGTAAGTCAGGCCTTGTAGGGGTGGGGAGAGGTGAATCCCTGGCGTGGTCAAAATGCTGCGAAAGGAAGTGGCTATAATGAGAGGCTTTTCAGCATTCTTTCCATACGCCTAGCGACGCTTTCCTCGTCATCACTGTAGATAAGCAACATGCCGCACGACGCTAGGTCGGGTGCGCGCGCTGGGCGTAACCGTACTTAGAACCGGAGAATCCAGTGCTTTTGTCTCTTCAGGGAAGCTTCCCATCCGCCATCCTGGCGCTCGCAGACGGCACGGTCTTTGTTGGCAATTCGATTGGTGCGCAAGGCACCACAGTGGGTGAGGTGGTGTTCAACACCGCCATCACGGGCTACCAAGAAATCCTCACCGACCCCAGCTACTGCCAACAGATCGTCACGCTCACCTATCCCCACATTGGCAACTATGGCGTCAATGTCGAGGACATCGAAGCTGACCAAGTCCATGCCGCAGGCTTGATCATCAAGAACCTGCCCCTGCTGGCCAGCAACTTCCGCATGGGCGAGACCCTGTCGCAGTACCTGGTGCGCAACCAGACCGTGGCGATTGCCAACATCGACACCCGCAAGCTGACCCGCCTGCTGCGTGACAAGGGCGCACAAAATGGTGCCATCCTGGGCCTGGCCGCAGGCGAAGCGGTCACCCAGGCGCGCATCGACGAAGCCCTGGCCGCCGCCAAGGCCGCTCCCGCGATGAAGGGCCTGGATCTGGCCAAGGAGGTGACGACGGCAGCCGGCTACGACTGGTCGGAAACCGAGTGGAAGCTGGGCGAAGGCTATGGCCAGCTCGATAACCCCAAGTTCCACGTCGTGGCCTACGACTTTGGCGTCAAGAAGAATATCCTGCGCATGCTGGCCGAGCGTGGCTGCAAGCTGACCGTGGTGCCGGCCCAGACGCCCGCCAAGGACGTGCTGGCGCTGAACCCCGATGGCGTGTTCCTGTCCAACGGCCCTGGCGACCCAGCACCTTGCGACTACGCCATCGCTGCGGCGCAAGAGATCATGGCCGCCAAGAAGCCATTGTTCGGCATCTGCCTGGGTCACCAGATCATGGCCCTGGCCTCCGGCGCCAAGACCTTCAAGATGCAAAACAGCCACCACGGTGCCAACCACCCCGTGAAGGACCTGGATACGGGCCGCGTCAGCATTACCAGCCAGAACCACGGTTTTGCGGTGGAACTGGAAACGCTGCCGGCCAACCTGCGCGCCACGCACGTCAGCCTGTTTGACGGCACGCTGCAGGGCCTGGAGCGCACCGATGTGCCCGCCTTCTGCTTCCAGGGCCACCCCGAGGCTTCGCCCGGTCCCCACGATATCGCCTACCTGTTCGACCGCTTCACCGCGCTGATGGAGAGCCACAACAATGCCTAAGCGCACCGACCTCAAAAGCATTCTGATCATCGGCGCCGGTCCCATCGTGATCGGCCAGGCCTGTGAATTCGACTACTCCGGCGTGCAGGCCTGCAAGGCGCTGCGCGAAGAGGGGTACAAGGTCATCCTGATCAACAGCAACCCCGCCACGATCATGACCGACCCTGCCACGGCGGACGTCACCTACATCGAGCCCATCACCTGGCAGACGGTCGAGAAGATCATCGCCAAGGAACGACCCGACGCCATCCTGCCCACCATGGGCGGCCAGACAGCGCTGAACTGCGCCCTGGACCTGTGGAAGCACGGCGTGCTGGACAAGTACCAGGTGGAGCTGATCGGCGCCAAGCCCGAAGCCATCGACAAGGCCGAAGACCGCCTGAAGTTCAAGGACGCCATGACCAAGATCGGTCTGGGCTCCGCGCGCTCCGGCATCGCCCACTCCATGGACGAGGCCTGGGAAGTGCAAAAGCGCGTCGGCTTCCCCACCGTGATCCGCCCCAGCTTCACGCTGGGTGGCACGGGCGGTGGCATTGCCTACAACGCCGAAGAATTCGAGACCATCTGCAAGCGTGGTCTGGAGGCTTCGCCCACCAACGAGCTGCTGATCGAAGAATCGCTGCTGGGCTGGAAAGAGTACGAGATGGAAGTGGTGCGCGACACCGCGGACAACTGCATCATCGTCTGCTCCATCGAGAACCTGGACCCCATGGGCGTACACACCGGTGACTCCATCACCGTAGCACCCGCCCAGACGCTGACCGACAAGGAATACCAGATCATGCGCAACGCCTCGCTGGCGGTGCTGCGTGAGATCGGTGTGGACACGGGCGGTTCCAACGTGCAGTTCTCGGTGAATCCCAAGGACGGTCGCATGATCGTCATCGAGATGAACCCCCGCGTCTCGCGTTCCTCGGCGCTGGCCTCCAAGGCCACGGGCTTCCCGATTGCCAAGATCGCGGCCAAGCTGGCCGTTGGCTTCACGTTGGACGAGCTGAAGAACGAAATCACGGGCGGTGCCACCCCCGCGTCGTTCGAGCCCACCATCGACTACGTGGTCACCAAGATCCCACGTTTCGCGTTCGAGAAGTTCCCCACGGCCGACAACCGCCTGACTACGCAGATGAAGTCCGTGGGCGAAGTGATGGCCATCGGCCGCACCTTCCAGGAATCCCTCCAGAAGGCCCTGCGCGGTCTGGAAGTGGGCGTGGACGGCATGAACGAAAAGACCCAGGACCGCGAAATCCTGGAAAAGGAACTGGGCGAGCCCGGTCCTGACCGCATCTGGTACGTGGGTGACGCGTTCGCGGCCGGTTGGTCGCTGGACGAAGTGCACGCCATCACCAAGATCGACAAGTGGTTCCTGGTGCAGATCGAAGAGATTGTCAAGATCGAGCTGGACTTGGACCAGCACTTCGAAGCCCATGGCGACAAGGCCCTGTCCCTGCTGGACGCCGCCACGCTGCGCACGCTGAAGCAAAAGGGCTTCTCCGACCGCCGCCTGGCCAAGCTGCTGCACACCACCGACAAGGCCGTGCGCGAAGCGCGCAAGGCGTTGAAGGTGCGCCCCGTGTTCAAGCGCGTGGACACCTGCGCGGCCGAATTCGCCTCCAACACGGCGTACATGTACTCCACGTACGACGAGGAGTGCGAAGCCGCACCCACGGACAAGAAGAAGATCATGGTGCTGGGCGGTGGCCCGAACCGCATCGGCCAGGGCATTGAGTTCGACTACTGCTGCGTGCACGCCGCCATGGCCATGCGCGAAGATGGTTACGAAACCATCATGGTCAACTGCAACCCCGAGACCGTGTCCACCGACTACGACACGTCCGACCGCCTGTACTTCGAGCCCCTGACGCTGGAAGACGTGCTGGAAATCGTCGATGTCGAACAGCCCGACGGCGTGATCGTGCAGTACGGCGGCCAGACGCCGCTGAAGCTGGCCCTGGGCCTGGAAGCCGAAGGCGTGAAGATCATCGGCACCACACCCGACATGATCGACGCTGCCGAGGACCGCGAGCGCTTCCAGAAGCTGCTCAACGACCTGGGCCTGCGCCAGCCACCGAACGCCACGGCGCGCACCGAAGGTGAAGCCCTGGAAAAGGCCGCCGGTCTGGGTTACCCCCTGGTCGTGCGCCCCTCCTACGTGCTGGGTGGCCGTGCCATGGAAATCGTGCACGAGCAGCGCGACCTGGAGCGCTACATGCGCGAAGCCGTGAAGGTCTCCAACGACTCGCCCGTGCTGCTGGACCACTTCCTGTCCAACGCCATCGAGTGCGACGTGGACTGTGTGCGCGATGCCACCGGCGCCGTGTACATCGGCGGCGTGATGGAGCACATCGAGCAAGCCGGCGTCCACTCTGGTGACTCCGCCTGCTCGCTGCCGCCTTACTACCTCAAGGCCGACACCATCGCCGAAATCAAGCGCCAGACCGCCGCCATGGCCCAGGGCCTGAACGTGGTCGGCCTGATGAACGTGCAGTTCGCCATCAAGGAGCAGGACGGCCAGGACGTGATCTACGTGCTGGAAGTCAACCCCCGTGCTTCGCGCACTGTGCCCTTTGTCTCCAAGGCCACCGGCGTGCAGCTGGCCAAGGTGGCCGCGCGCTGCATGGCCGGCCAGACCCTGGCCAGCCAGGGCGTGACCAAGGAGATCACGCCGCCTTACTTTAGCGTCAAGGAAGCCGTGTTCCCGTTCGTGAAGTTCCCCGGTGTGGACACCATCCTCGGCCCCGAGATGAAGTCCACCGGTGAAGTCATGGGCGTGGGCAAGACCTTTGGCGAAGCCTTTGTGAAGAGCCAGATGGGTGCCGGCGTGCACCTGCCTGCCGAAGGCAAGGTCTTCCTGTCGGTGAAGAACAACGACAAGGCGCGTGCCGTGGCCGTGGCCAAGGAACTGGCGGCCATGGGCTACACCCTGTGCGCCACCCGCGGTACCGCGGCGGCGATTGCCGAAGCCGGCGTGGAGGTGCAGACCGTCAACAAGGTGGCCGAAGGTCGCCCCCACATCGTGGACATGATCAAGAACGGCGAAATCGCCCTGGTCATCAACACGGTGGAGGAGCGTCGCAACGCCATCGCCGACTCGCGCCAGATCCGTACCAGCGCGCTGCTGGCCCGTGTGACCACCTTCACCACCATCTTCGGCGCGGAAGCGGCCGTGGAAGGCATGAAGGCCATGCGTGGCAACCTGGACGTGCATTCCGTGCAGGAGCTGCACGCCCTGCTGACGCACTAAGTCACAACACGTCGGGTTTTACTGAGGGCATGCCGCTGCAAACGCGGCATAATGAGCCCCTGACCTAGGAACACCGCCGCGCGGCACACTGCGCGGCGGTTTGCTTTTGGGGCGTCCTATCCATACAGCCACGTCGATGTGGCACTCTGGACATGCCCCTGTGGCGCGACTGTGCCGATGTGCGCGTGTACGCCCAGCCGTATGTGGAGAAACTAGACATGGCAACCATTCCAATTACCAAGCGTGGTGCAGAAAAGCTCAAGGAAGAGCTGCACCGTCTCAAGACCGTCGAGCGTCCCAACATCATCCAGGCGATCGCCGAAGCGCGCGCCCAGGGTGACCTGAGCGAAAACGCCGAGTACGAGTCCGCCAAGGACCGCCAGGGCTTCATCGAAGGCCGCATCATGGAAGTCGAGGGCAAGCTGTCCGCGGCCCAGGTCATCGACCCCTCGTCGCTGGATGCCGGCGGCCGCGTGGTGTTCGGCACCACGGTGGAGCTGGAGGACGAAGACAGCGGCGCCGCCGTGACCTACCAGATCGTGGGTGAGGACGAGGCCGACATCAAGCTGGGCCTGATCAACATCTCCAGTCCCATCGCGCGCGCGCTGATCGGCAAGGAAGAGGGCGACACGGCCGTGGTGCAGGCACCGGGCGGCGAGCGCCGCTACGAGATCGTCGCGGTCAAGTACATCTGAGCGGGTGATGGGCGGCAGCGGCCACAGCCCCGCAGCGGCAGCGCGCAGGCCCTGGTGGCTGGCCTGCCTGTGGCTGGGCACGGTCGCGGGCAGCCTGCTGGCGGTGATCGGGCTTTTCGCCACCGAGCCGAACTGGCACCGGATCACGGCGCAGCTGCAGCCGCTCAGCCTGGTGCAGACCTGGATTTCCATAGCGGCTTGCGTAGGCCTGCTGGCACTTTCCAGGCGAAAACATGCGGAAACCGAGGAAGCATGGGCGCAAGGCGCTCTGCTGATTTATGTGCTCGGTGGCCTGGTGACGGCGGTGTTGCTGCACTACGGCGTTCTGCCGCAGTGGCTGGCACGTGCACACGCATGGCTGCCGCGGCTCCAGATGCTGGGCTTGCTGCTGCTGCATGGCGGCTGTGCCTGGCTGGCCTGGCGCAGCCTGTACCGCTACCGCAAGCAGGCCTGAGCCTGCCGGGTCACTGGGCGACCAATCTCCAGACCACCACCCCGACCTCCTACCCACCGCTGGGCGCAAGCCGCAGCGGTTTTTTTTAGGCCTGTCGAAGCAGCGCATGCCAGGGCTTGCTTCAAAAAACGCATATCGATGCGCAGAAAACTTCGTTCCCCCGAGGGCGCGCAAATTTCTAGCATGACGGCATTCACTGATTCACCAGCTGTTTGCCATGACTGCCTCATCCCTTGCCACTGCGGTGGCCTCCGTCCCTATCGCGGCCGAACCCCAAGCCTTTGAAGTGAAACCAACGGGCGCCGCTTTGGGTGCCGACATCGTGGGGCTGGATCTGCGCCAGCCTCTGCACCCCGCTACCGTCCACGCCCTGCAGCAGGCGTGGAACCGGCATCTGGTGCTGCGCTTTCGCGGGCAGCAGCAGCTGACGGTGCAGGATCACATCCGTTTTTCTGCCTACTTTGGCCAGCTGGACCAGCGCCCCATCGGTGCGCAGCCCCTGCATGGCAGCACCGAGGCACTGCCGCGCGAGATCGTGGTGATCTCCAACGTCGTGCAAGACGGCAAGGCCTTGGGCGGCCTGGGCGATGGCGAGTCGGTTTGGCACGCGGACATGACCTACCAGCCCGTGCCTCCCAAGGCCGCGTTGTTGCTGGCGCGTGAAATTCCGGCAGAAGGCGGTAACACCTATTTCGCCAACATGTATGCGGCGTTTGACACGCTGCCCCCCGACCTCAAGGCGCAGGCTGTGCAGCATGCATGCGTGCACGATGCCAGCCGCAACAGCGCTGGCCAGTTGCGCCTGGGTTTCAAGGACAGCACCGACCCGCGTGAGACCGTGGGCGCCGTGCACCCGCTGGCGCGCCTGAACCCCGACACCGGCAAGTACAGCCTGTATTTGGGGCGTCGCCGTGGTGCTTATGTCCGCGGGCTTGCTCTGTCAGAAAGTGAAGCCCTGCTCAACGCGCTGTGGGCACACGCCACACAGCCGCAGTTTGCATGGGCACAGCAGTGGCAGGTCGGCGACCTGGTGGCTTGGGACAACCGGGTGACCTTGCACCGCCGCGATGCCTTTGACCCCAGTGCGCGGCGCTACATGCAGCGCACCCAGGTCAGCGAATAAGCCCGCGCGCTTTTCATTCCATCCCCATCCCTGATGCAGCAACGCGGGCCGCAGCGGCCGGCGCTGGCTGCCTGCGCCCTGGTGCAGGCACCACCTTTGAAAGTCCATTTCCCATGTCGCATTCCGAAATTTCCACGTTCAATCGCCGCCAATGGCTGCAATGGTCGGCGGCTCTCACGGCCGGTACGGCGGCTCCCTGGCTCGGGGCGCAGAATGCTCCCCCCGTACCCGCCAAAGACTTTCTGGTGGATGGCAAGCATGTCACCATCGTGGTGGGCGGGCCTGCAGGTGGGGCCACCGATGGCGTGGCGCGTGTGCTGGCACAGGCATTCAGCGCGCAGCTGGACCGGGAAGTGATCGTGGAAAACAAGCCTGGCGCGGGTGGCACCATTGGCTCCAAGTTCGTGTCCGTGGCCAAGAACGATGGCCACACGCTGCTGCTGGGCCACATCGGGACGAATGTGCTGTCACCGCTGATGCAAACGCCCCAGCCCTATGACCCCCGCAAGGGCTTTACGCCGATTGGGCAAATCGGCAATACGGCCTCGGTCCTCCTGGTGCCTGCGGGTGGTCCCACCAGTTTGCAAGCAGCGCTGGAGCAGTGGAAACGCAAGGGCACATTCAGCTATGCCTCCACAGGCCTTGGCTCCGGCGCCCACCTGTTGGGCCATTTGCTGGCAGACGCGGTGCAGGTGAAGGGTTTGCACGTGCCTTACCGCGGCAGTCCCTTTGCCTTGCAGGATTTGGCTGGTGGCCGCGTGGATGCCATGTTTGTGACGGCCGGAGCGATTGGTTCGTTCATTGAAGCCAAGAAGCTGGTGCCACTGGCCGTCGCCTCTGCGGCACGCAGCAGCTATTACCCGCAGCTGCCCACGCTGCGCGAGGTGGGGCTGCAGCAGGTCAGCAACGAAGGCTGGTTTGGGTTGTTTGCGTCCGCCAATGTTGCGCAGCCGATTGCCAGCGCCTGGCACGCGCACCTGCACACGGCGTTGCAGCAGCCGCAGGTGGTCAAGCAGCTGCAGGGCTTGGTTGTGGATATCGCCAGCAGCCACAGCCAAAAGGCGTATGCGCAATTCATCGACCAAGAAATCAACCATTGGACACGCGTGGTGGCGCAGCTGGGCGATGCCTTGAAGGCGACCTGATCGGCGCTGTCGCGCCATGCCCAAAACCGCTGGGCGCAAGCCGCAGCGGTTTTTTTATGCACCACTCGTGCCGGGGTGGGGCGCACGGCCGCGCACAGGCATGGTCTGTGCATGGAGGGGCCCTGTCCCGTGCGACTGCACCAGCGTGCAGCGCCGGGCCGCTTTTCACCTCCGGAGCCTGTCATGCTTTTTTCCCTGTCTCGCCGCACCACCTTGATCACCATGGCCGCCTGGGGCTTGGGCGCCCTCGCCACGGCCGCGCATGCGGCCCCGCTGTCCGAAATCCAGGCGCGCAAGACCCTCAACGTCGGCATCCAGACCGACTACCCGCCCTATGGCTTCATCGATGCCAGCCTCAAGCCCCAGGGCTCGGACGTGGCCACGGCCGAGCTGATCGCCAAGCAGATGGGCGTCAAGCTCAACATCGTCACGGTGACGTCGCCTGCCCGCATCCCGGCGCTGCAGGCCGGCAAGGTGGACCTGATCATCTCCTCCATGGGCAAGAACCCCGAGCGCGAGAAGGTCGTGGACTTCAGCATCTCCTATGCGCCATTCTTCTCCGGCATCTATGCCGCCAAGGGGCTGACCATCCACCAGTTCAGTGATCTGGCTGGCAAGAGCGTGGCCGTGACGCGCGGCTCACTGCAGGACGATGCGCTGACCAAGCTGGCGCCGGCCGGCACGCAGATCAAGCGTTTCGAGGACGATACGGCCACGATCGCGTCCTTCGTCACCGGGCAAAGCCAGGTGCTGGCCCACAGTGCCGCCGTGGCCGGGCTGACCATGCAGCGCAACCCCAAGCTGGACACCGAATACAAGCTGCTGCTGACCGATGTGCCGTGCTTCATCGGCGTGGCCAAGGGCAACAAGGAGCTGCTGGACCAAGTGAACATCATCCTGCGCACCGCCAAGGCCGATGGCAGCCTGAACGCCATCTCGCAAAAGTACCTGGGCCGGCCTTTGGGCAACCTGCCCGAGTGAGCCAGAGCGCCGGAACCCGGCCATCGACAAGGCAGCCCGCAGGCTGCCTTTTTTGTGACCGCGTTGGTCCGAGGCTCAGAGGTTGCCGACCATGTGCTCCGGCACCACCCACTGGTCGAACTGCGCGGCCGTCACATGGCCGCTGGCGATCGCGGCATCGCGCAGGCTGCTGCCTTCCTTGTGCGCCTTCTTGGCGATGTAGGCGGCCTTGTCGTAGCCGATGTGGGGGTTGAGCGCGGTCACCAGCATCAGCGAGCGGCCGACCAGCTCGGCAATGCGTGCGCGGTTGGGCTCAATGCCCACGGCGCAGTGGTCGTTGAAGCAGACCATGCCATCGGCCAGCAGGCGCACGCTCTGCAGGAAGTTGTGCGCCACCAGTGGGCGGAACACGTTCAGCTCGAAGTTGCCGCTGGCGCCGCCAAAGTTGATGGCCACATCGTTGCCAAACACCTGGGCGCACAGCATGGTCATGGCTTCGGACTGGGTGGGGTTGACCTTGCCCGGCATGATGGACGAGCCGGGCTCGTTCTCGGGGATCGACAGCTCGCCCAGGCCGCTGCGCGGGCCGCTGGCCAGCCAGCGCACATCGTTGGCAATCTTCATCAGGCTGGCGGCCAGGGTCTTGAGCGCGCCGTGGGCGTGCACCAGACCGTCGCAGCTGGCCAGTGATTCGAACTTGTTGGGCGAGGTGATGAACGGATAACCGGTCAGCTGGGCCAGCTCGGCCGCGACGCCCTCGGCATAGCCCTTGGGCGCGTTCAGGCCCGTGCCCACGGCGGTGCCGCCCAGGGCCAACTCATACAGATGGGGTAGGGCGGCGCGCACATGCCTTTCGCCGTGGGCCAGCTGGGCCACCCAACCGGAGATCTCCTGGCCCAGCGTCAGCGGCGTGGCGTCCTGCAGGTGGGTGCGGCCGATCTTGACGATGCCGGCCAACGCCTCGCTCTTGGCCTGCAGCGTGGCACGCAGCTGGGCCATCGCCGGCAGCAGCTTCTGCTCGATGGCCGTGACCGCCGCCACATGCATGGCCGTGGGGTAGACGTCGTTGCTGGACTGGCTTTTGTTCACGTCGTCGTTCGGGTGCACCAGGCGCGACTCGCCGCGCTCGCCGCCCAGCAGCTCGCTGGCGCGGTTGGCCAGCACCTCGTTGACGTTCATATTGGTCTGGGTGCCCGAACCGGTCTGCCACACCACCAGCGGGAATTCGCCCGGGTGCTGGCCGGCCAGCACCTCATCGGCCGCGGCGTTGATGGCCTGGGATTTCTTGGCATCCAGCAGGCCCAGGGTGCAGTTCACCGTGGCCGATGCCTTTTTCACCTGCACCAGGGCGGCAATGATTTCGCGCGGCTGCTGTTCACCGCTGATGTCGAAGTTCTGCAGCGAACGCTGGGTCTGTGCGCCCCAGAGCTTGTCGGCCGGCACGGCAATCGGGCCGAAGGTGTCTTTTTCCAGGCGGGTGGCCGGGCTGGGGTGCGAAGGGCTGGTCATGGGGGGACTCCTTGAAGATCAACAAGGCGGCGCAGCTGGCTGGAGGCGATCTGGCTACGGGGGCCGCATAACACGCTGGCATGCGCGTGCAGCCAGCCTCAAAGCATGCCACCATGCTAACCCAGTCAATGAAAGCCATTCTCATTGGCGTGCCTTGCCACGGAATGCTGCGCGGCCACAGTGGCAGGAGTTGGACTGTGAGTGTCGAGGTAAATCGGCCTTTAGCGCAATCTGCAAGCGCGCAGGCAGCTATGGTTTTTGAAAATCTGCAGAACCACGTGGTCAGCACCCGGACAGCGGCTTGCAGTAAGCTGCGGCGCGCCCCAAGTCCTCTATAAGACTTGTCGGCTTTGGCCTACCGGCTGCGGGCTTAGCGGGGATAATCAGCAGGTTTTCCGCGCGCAGCCCCTGCGCACCCACAACAGAGAAGCTTCACGATGACGACCTCCATCCGCCAGCAGGACCTGATCGACTCGATCGCAGGTGCCCTGCAGTACATCAGCTACTACCACACACCGGATTTCATCCAGCATCTGGCCCGTGCCTATGAGCGCGAGCAAAGCCCTGCGGCCAAGGATGCGATGGCGCAAATCCTGACCAACTCCAAGATGAGCGCCACCGGCCAGCGCCCCATTTGCCAGGACACCGGCATCGTCAACGTGTTCCTGAAGGTGGGCATGGACGTCAAGTGGGAAGGCTTCACCATGGGCCTGGAAGACGCCATCAATGAAGGCGTGCGCCGCGGCTACAACCACCCCGACAACACGCTGCGCGCGTCCGTCGTGGCCGACCCCCACTTCAAGCGCAAGAACACCAAGGACAACACCCCCGCCGTGATCAATGTGCAGATCGTGCCTGGCGACAAGGTGGACGTGACCGTGGCGGCCAAGGGCGGCGGCTCCGAGAACAAGTCCAAGATGATCATGATGAACCCCAGCGATTCCATCGTGGACTGGGTGCTCAAGACGGTTCCTGAAATGGGCGCGGGCTGGTGCCCCCCTGGCATGCTGGGCATCGGCATCGGCGGCACGGCGGAAAAGGCTGTCCTGCTGGCCAAGGAAAGCCTGATGGAAGACCTGAACATGTACGAGCTGCAGCAAAAGGCTGCCAGCGGTGCAGAGCTGGATGACGTGGAAAAGCTGCGTCTGGAGCTGTTCGAGAAGATCAACGCCCTGGGCATTGGCGCCCAAGGTCTGGGCGGTCTGACCACGGTGCTGGACGTCAAGATCAACATGTACCCCACGCACGCGGCCTCCAAGCCCGTGGCCATGATCCCCAACTGCGCCGCCACCCGCCACGCCCACTTTGTGATGGACGGCTCCGGCCCTGTGTACCTGGAAGCGCCGTCGCTGGACAGCTGGCCCAAGATCGACTGGGCACCCGACTACAACAAGTCCAAGCGCGTGGACCTGAACACCCTGACCAAGGAAGAAGTCGCCAGCTGGAAGCCCGGCGACACCCTGCTGCTCAACGGCAAGATGCTGACCGGTCGTGACGCTGCGCACAAGCGCATCCAAGACATGCTGGCCAAGGGCGAAAAGCTGCCTGTGGACTTCACCAACCGCGTGATCTACTACGTCGGCCCCGTGGACCCCGTGCGCGACGAAGTGGTCGGCCCTGCCGGCCCCACCACCGCCACCCGCATGGACAAGTTCACCGAGATGATGCTGTCCCAGACTGGCCTGATCTCGATGATCGGCAAGTCCGAGCGCGGCCCCGTCGCCATCGAGGCCATCAAGAAGCACAAGAGCGCTTACCTGATGGCTGTGGGCGGCGCCGCCTACCTGGTGTCCAAGGCCATCAAGCAGGCCAAGGTGGTCGGCTTTGAAGACCTGGGCATGGAAGCCATCTACGAATTCGACGTGGTCGACATGCCCGTGACCGTGGCCGTGGATGCCGGCGGCACCAGCGCCCACATCACCGGCCCCGCGATCTGGAAGGAAAAGATCGCGACCGGCGAATTCAAGGGCATTGAAGTGGCTGGTGTTTGATCACTAACCTGATTTAGCGCTAAAAGCCGCCTTCGGGCGGCTTTTATTTTACCTAAGAGATTAACATGATGGATACAAATGAATTTCTAAAACAAAAAATATGGCGATATATGAATTTAGATAAATTCAATAAAATGATTTCCAATAATGGTTTGTTTTTTCAAGAGCTGATAATTTTATGGATCCCTACGAAGGCTCAGTCTCGCATGTCAATAAGTACCTTAGAGGAGAATTTATGCCTGATGTCACAGAGGAAACCATGAAATATAGAGCCGAATTCATGAAGCGGATAAAACAATGGACATTTATCAGTTGCTGGCATATGAGCGACTTTGAATCAGATGCAATGTGGCGTCTTTATGCTACAACAGAGAAATCAATAGCAATCTGTTCTACGGTTGGACAACTGGTCTCTGTGCTTGATAATGAAACGCGACTGGGCCCAGTTCAATACAAGGATTTTGATAATGAATGGACTCCTATGCCGGATGCAATTAATCAATTCTTTTTCAAGCGAAAAGAATTTGAGTTCGAGAGTGAATTCAGGGCAATATATCAAAGAGCACCAGAAGATAACATGGGGATGTTTGATATGAATACAAAAAATACCACACCTGGTGAATATGTTCATGTAAATTTAAATATTTTAATAAATAATGTAATACTTTCTCCTTATTCAAAAAATCAAGAAATTTCATCAATTTCAGATTTAATAAATGAATATTCTTTTGATATTAAAAATTCTTCACTTTCACCTAAAGTATCTCCAAGTTTTTAATAAAAGTAACTTAATGTATTCTATGAATAAAAGTTATTTATTTTAAAAATATTTCTGTATATGTGTCGGGTCCCGGACGATTGGCTACTTGTCAGGTCCCGGATGATTGGCTACTTAAAAACAAGCGTCCGTTGCTGCATAGCCGAGAGGTACTGCAAGCAGTTCTGGCAACATGGCAAGCCTGTGCCAAGGAGTTGCCATGCTGATCTCCCTTCATAAGAACGCCATGACCACACCTGCCACGCGCTTGGCATTGCAGCAAGCCAGCGGTACAGATCGAGAGTTGGCTCAGCAATACGGCATTGGCATAGGTACCGTGCGCAAGTGGCGCAACAGAGTCTCGGTGCATGACGCCAGCCACACGGCCCACCGACCCTGTCGTTTACCCTGAAGGAGTCTTTTGCCATGCAACAGCAACGCAACCCGCAGAACTAAGTGAACCCGCAACAGCCCGACCAGCAGCCAGGCCAGCCCAGTGACAAGCGGCGACAGCAGTCTGGGCAATCTCCCAAGCAGCTACCCCAGCAGCAGCGCTAGCGCCCTGCAAGGGCCGGAAGCGGCTGCCATGACGGATTCAAGCCCGACGCGGCTGTCCACCCTGCCCCTTTGGCCTTCGCAGATGGGCCAGCCCCTGCATGATGCCAAGTACAGCCAGCAGCAAAGTAAATACAACAGCGGCAGTTGGGCGCCGAAGCCCCGCCGTGGTACTTTCGGCTCTTCTACCGCAACCCCGGCAACAACCAGATACGGCGCACCATCCTGGAGTTTTGCGGTATCCGGCCCGTACGCATCACCTGCATTGGCCGTGTGCACAATGCCCCAGCCAGCTGGACAGCCCGGTGGCTGGACAAGGCGGCCGCCTTCGGACGCCGCGCCTGAGGGGGGGTCAACACAGGCCGGAGATGGCGGGATATGTCGACGGGATGGGACCGCCGTGCGCCAGGGGCACCGCCACGGCAAGGGCGGCCGGCCCTGTGACTTTTTTGAGAGGGAGAGGAATGCCTTTTTCGCTGGAAGAACGCCGGGCCTTGCTGGCCGTCAAGGGTGTAGGGCCCACGGTGGTGGCACGGCTGGAACAGATGGGTTTTCAGACCCTGGCCCACCTGAGCAGGGCGAATGCCCTGGACATCACGGCCAAGGCTTCGGAGATCGTGGGGTCGAGCTGCTGGAAGAACAGCCCCCAGGCGCGGGCGGCGATCCAGGCGGCGATTGCCCTGGCGCAGTCGCGCCAAGGCCCCGGGCAGTGAGGCGCGCATGGCGGTCCTGGGCATCAGCCACCTGACGTTCATCGTGCGCGATGTGGAGCGCACGGCACGCCTGTTTGTCGAGGGCCTGGGGGCGACCGAGGTTTACGACAGCCAGGGGCGCAACTTCTCGCTGTCGCGCGAAAAGTTCCTGCTGCTGGGCGGCGTGTGGCTGGCCTTCATGGAGGGCGAGCCGACGGTGCGCTCCTACCGCCATGTGGCGTTCGAGGTGGCCGAGGCCGATGTGCCCACCTACGCCGCCGCCTTGCAGGCCCTGGGCGCCGAGATCCGCCCGGCGCGCCCGCGTGTCGACGGCGAGGGCCTGTCGCTGTACTTCCATGACTACGACAACCACCTGTTCGAGCTGCATGCCGGCTCCCTGGCCCAGCGGCTGGCGCGTTATGCGCAGTGAAGTGCGCGCCGGGCAGTCCCTGGCGTGGCCGGCAGCCCGGCCGCAGGGCGCAGTCCCCGGGCCCTGCCGGGTGCTGTCACGGCTTTAAAAACAAGAGCTGTCAGCGCTTGTCCAGTCAGCGCCAGAGGCTGAAAGCACCTGAAGCGTTCAATTCCAAGGGCTTCGTGCCAAGATGCGCGGTATGAGCCAAGTCTTCGCACCCTCCTGCGCCAACAACCAGGCGCCGATCCTGGCCGTGCTGCAGCACGCCTTGGCCGACCGCACCCACGTGCTGGAAATCGGTAGCGGCACCGGCCAGCACAGCGTGTACTTTGCGCCGCGCCTGCCGCACCTGGTGTGGCAGACCAGCGATCTGCCCCAGCACCACGCCAGCATCCAGGCCTGGCATGCCGCAGAGCCCGCACCCAACCTGCGCGCACCGCTGGTGCTGGAGATCGGCGGTGCCACCGCCTGGCCACAGACGGATGACGGCCCCTTCGACGCTGTCTTCACCAGCAACACCTTGCACATCATGGGCTGGACGCAGGTGCAGCAGCTGCTGGCGCTGGTGGGGCAGCAACTGCCACCTGGCGGGGTGCTGGCGGTGTACGGGCCGTTCAACTATGGCGGGCGTTACACCAGCGACAGCAACCGTGCCTTCGATGCCAGCCTGCGCGCGCGCGATGCAGCCAGCGGCCTGCGCGACCAGGAGGCCGTGGTGGCGCTGGCGCAGCAGCAGGGGCTGCTGTTGCGCGATGACCACGCCATGCCGGCCAACAACCGCACCCTGGTGTTTGAGAAGCACGCTTGATAGCCATCCAGCCCTTGCCCAGCTTGCGCCAGATGCTCTGAATCCGGCAGCGCTGGCAGGGCCGAGGGGCCTGGCAATTGTGATCAGTGGTAAATACCGTGCGTTGGCGCAGGCCTGCCCCTAAGATGCGAGCCTACAGGGGTCGGGACGTTGTCTGACAGCGCCCAGCCGGCCTGTGCAGGGATGGCACAAGGAGACGGGGATGGGAGTGACAACCACAATCAGGGTCGGGGTGGGGCTGTTGTTGGGCGCGGCGGTGCTGGCGCAGGCCCACACGCTGGAGCCTTTGCCCGCCGGCGTTTCCGCCGGGCAGGTGCTGGTACCGCAAGGGGTGTATGCCCACATCGATACGCGGCAGACCCAGGAAATGCTGCAGATCCTGACCCAGGGCAGCGCGGAGCAGCAGCAGGCTGCGCTGGAGCGCGTGCGTGCCGCGCCCGAGCGTTTCCAACCCCCGGTGCTGTATGCGATGTCGCAGGTCTTGTTCAAGGCCAAGCTCTACCACGAGGCCGCGTTCTGGTTCTATGCCGGCCAGCTGCGTGCACGCTTCGATGTCAACCGTAGCACCGACCCCACGACCCGGCAGGCGGTTGATGCCTTGAACCAGACCTACGGCGCGCCGATCAACCGCTATCTGTTCCAGGACCTGGACCGGGCCTTGGACCTGATCGCGAACGTTGTGGCCTGGGACCGCAAGACCCCCTACGACTACGATCCGCACTGGATCAACCTGCATGGCATGCAGGCCGTGCAGGCCGCGCGCGATCCGCAGTCGCGGCCGGGGCACGCACCGCGGCATCGCTGAGCCAGCCCCCCTCGGAGTGGGCAGCAATTGCCGAAAGAACGCGGGCCAAGTACCTCAAGAGCTTCCAGGACGCGATCACCGGCATGCAGGGCAAGCTGCCGCCCAGCCCACCGGCGCAGCCGTCCAGGTAAGGGCTGTTGGTGTCGACATCGGGCCGCTGGCAGCGGTGGTTGTGGCCGCCCGGGACGGTGGTGGCCAAAAAAATCTGGATCAGCTGGGTGCTGCTGGTCATGCTGGGGGCGCTGGTGCCCCTGCTGCTGCAGCGCAGCTTTGTGCCTAGTGCCGATGCCATGCGCGGGGCGCTGTATCTGTCGATCGCCCTGTTGCCGGTGCATGGCCTGTGGCTGTGGCGCCTGCGGGCACGCGGCGCCTGGGCGCCGTCTGGCCCCTGGCTGACCTATGGACCGGTCAAGCGCTGGGCCATGGGCGTGCTGGTGCTGGTGTTCTGTGCCGCCGTTTTGTGGATCGACCTGGCCATCACCCTGCCCAGTCTGTACACGCGGCTGTGGGGCGTGCCCAGCCAGCAGGCCACGCAGGTGAAGCCCCACCGCAGCAGTGCCAAGCACAGCTGCCGCCACCAGCTGAAGATCGAGGGCATCCGGTTTCCGCTGTTCGAGTTCTGCATCGACGCCGAGCAACTGGTGCAGTGGCCCGCCCAGCCCCTGCCGGCCACCGTGCTGCTGCGGCGTTCCGCCCTGGGCATGGAAGTGCTGGGCCTGCGCCTGGTGCGGCCGGCGCCCCCATCCACTGATGGCCCCGAGCCGGGGAACCCGCAGGCCGCTGCGGCACTCCAACCCGCTTTGCCGACACCATCCTTGCAGCGAGCACCATGACACACGACGAAATCCGCGCCACCTTGACCTTGTGCCTGCTGGCCTCGTTTGCCGATGGCGAAAAACACGAGCGCGAACGCGAGCAGATCCGCCACGTGGCCGAAGGCTTGGCGGGCACACAGGGCGTCAACCTGCCCGGCCTGTACCAGGAGGTGCTGCTGCGCCGCGTGGACCTGGCCTCGGCCGCAGCGCGCCTGACCAGCAGCGAGGCCCGGCAGCTGGCCTATGAAATGGCGGTGTGCGTGTGCGATGCCGACGGCCACACCAGCCCCAAGGAAGATGCATTTTTGGCCCAGCTGCGCCAGGCCTTGGGCCTGGCCGGAGCTGGCGCGGCGACCCAGGCGGCATCCATCGCTCCTGCAACCGTAGCTGCTGGCGCAGCTGTGGCGGGCGCTGGTGCCGGTTTTGATGCCCAGGCCCGTGCCGTGGCCGATGCCCCGTTGCAGGCCGCCGCCCCCGAGTCCGGCATCCAGCTGCCCGCCGGGGCCAGCGTGCCGCATCCGGCG
>NZ_JAZHFR010000035.1:0-33890 GCF_036541385.1 Comamonas sp. GCA5
TGCCACGCCCCCGCCACCCGCCCCGCCCAAGCCGACGCAGCAAGAGCTGCAATCGCAGCGCGACGCCGAGATCGCCTTGCAGGAGCGCAAGAAGCAGGAGGCCGAGCTGAAGAAGCAGCGCGAGCTGGAAGCCCAGAAGGCCAAGGACAAGGCCGAGCGCGAGAAGGCCGAAAAAGCCAAGCGGGACAAGGAAAAGGCGGAAGAGGCGCGCAAGGAAAAGCTCGAGCAGGAAAAGCGCGACAAGCTGGAACAGCAAAAGCGTGACAAGGCCGAGCAGGAGAAGAAAGAGCGCCTGGAAAAGGAAAAGCGCGAAAAGGCGGAAAAGGAAAAAGCCGCCAAGGACAAGGCCGCCAAAGAAAAGGCCGAGAAGGAGAAAGCCGAAAAGGCCAAGGCCGACGCCGAGAAGAAGGCCGCCGACGACAAGCGCCGCAAGGAGCAGGCCGCCCAGGAGGCCAAGGCAGCCAAGGAACTGGAGCGCATGCGCCAGGAAAACCTCAAGGCCATGGCCGGTCTGGCCGGGGGGTCCGGCGGCACGGGCTCTGCCGAAAAGAGCAGCGGCCCCAACGGCGGCAAGGGCACGGGCGGTGGCACGGCAGGCCACTCGGCCGGCTATGGCGCGCGCGTGGCGGCCAAGGTCAAGCCCAACATCGTCTATCCGGACGTGGTCAGCGGCAACCCGCGCGCCGAAGTGCGGGTGCGCGCGGCGCCGGACGGCACCATCACCAGCGTGCAGCTGGTCAAGTCCAGCGGCAACAAGGCCTGGGATGACGCCGTGGTCCGTGCCCTGCACAAGACCGAGACGCTGCCCAAGGACACCAACGGCACCGTGCCCAGCGAGTTCAACTTCGGTTTCCGCCCGCAAGACTGATCATTTACAGAGCGCCTGGCGCTTATCCAGCAAGGACTTCAGACAGATATCTGGCTGAAGTCCTTGTTCTTTCAGCTCTAGCCGCTCATTTATTGCGAGCTATCCGCCGCCGCCACACGGCCTGGGGGTACATGCCCCCACCGCCAGGACGGACAGCCGCCAATCAAGGAAAATAAGCCCCCTATGAAAGCCCCCGAACTGTTGCTTCCCGCCGGCTCGCTCGACAAGATGCGCGCCGCCTACGACTTTGGCGCCGACGCCGTGTACGCCGGCCAGCCGCGCTACTCCCTGCGCGCGCGCAACAACGAGTTCCGCATGGAGCAGATTGCCCAGGGCATCCAGGAAGCCCACCAGCGTGGCAAGAAGTTCTTTCTGACGTCCAACGTCATTGCGCACAACGACAAGATCCGCACCTACCTGCGCGACATCGAGCCCATCATCGACCTCAAGCCCGACGCGCTGATCATGGCCGACCCCGGCCTGATCATGATGGTCAAGGAAAAGTGGCCCGAGGCCGTGATCCACCTGTCCGTGCAGGCCAACACCACCAACTACGCCACCGTCAAGTTCTGGCAGAAGATGGGCGTGGAGCGCATCATCCTCTCGCGCGAGCTGAGCCTGGACGAGATCGAAAAGATCCGCCAGGAATGCCCCGATATGGAGCTGGAAGTCTTCGTGCACGGCGCGCTGTGCATCGCCTACTCGGGCCGCTGCCTGCTGTCGGGCTACTTCAACCGCCGCGACCCCAACCAGGGCACCTGCACCAACGCCTGCCGCTGGGAATACAAGACCCACGGCGCCGATGTGGACCCCAACACCGGCGAGGCACTGGGCCAGGCCATGGAGCAGGGCTTCAACTTCGAAGACGCCAAGAACGACGCCGACAACCAGTTCACCAGCACCTGCGGCGACCAGAAGCGCCACCCCAAGGCCGACGCCATCTACCTGCTGGAAGAAAAGGGCCGCCCCGGCGAGATGATGCCCATCATGGAAGATGAGCACGGCACCTACATCATGAACTCCAAGGACCTGCGTGCCGTGGAGCACGTGGAGCGCCTGACCAAGATCGGTGTCGATTCGCTGAAGATCGAAGGCCGCACCAAGAGCCTGTACTACGTCGCCCGCACCGCGCAGACCTACCGCCGCGCGATCGACGACGCCGTGGCCGGCCGCCCCTTCAACCCGCACCTGATCACCGAGCTGGAAGGCCTGGCCAACCGCGGCTACACCGGCGGCCTGCTGGAGCGCCGCCCCGCCAACGACTACCAGAACTACGAGACCGGCACCTCGGTGCTGCAGCGCAGCCACTTCGTGGGCCAGGTGCGTGGCTACGAAAACGGCCTGGCCGAGATCGAAACCATGAACCGCTTCGCCGTGGGCGACATGATCGAAATCATCCACCCCACCGGCAACCGCACCATGAAGCTGGAGCAGATGTTCAACCTGGACGGCGAACCCGTGCAGGTCGCCCCCGGCAACCCCGTGCGCGTGCGCATCCCGGTCGAGGGGCCCATCGAAGGCGGCCTGATCTCGCGCCTGCTGCACCCCGAACAGGCCTGATCTTTGATAGCGGTCAGCGCGCGCTGTTCAAGAATTTCCGATACTTTTCAGTCTGAAACCTAGAATCGACCAGCGCCAACCGCTCCTCTTTTCAAGACCTTGTCGGTCTTGGCACAAAGGCACCCCCGGGTGCCTTTTGACTTTTCACGGCAGACCGCTACAGTGCGCCTGCCCGCCCGATTGGAACCCTGATGAACCCCGAAGAGATTGTTGTCCTGCCTGAACTCAAGGCCTATATCGACCCCCTGACCCCCGACGAACACGATGCGCTGGAGCGCAGCATCCTCGACGAAGGCTGCCGCGACGCCCTGGTGCTGTGGGGCAATGTGCTGGTCGACGGCCACAACCGCTTCGGCATCTGCCAGAAGCACGGCCTGCCCTTCAAGACCATCCAGAACGAACGCTTTCAGAACATGGAAGACATCCACCTGTGGATGATCGACCAGCACCTGGGCCGGCGCTCCGTCTCCGACTTCCAGCGCGGTGTGCTGGCCCTGCGCAAGCGCGAGATCATCGCCGAGCGCCGCGCCGCAGCCGCCGCCGCGGTGAATGCCGCCAAGGCCGAATCCAGTGCCGAAGCGCCCTGGGACGGTGACACCGACCCCGCCGTGGCCCAGGCCCTGGCCAACACCCCCAAGGTGCCCGACCAGGCCCTGGACACGCGCGAAGCCCTGGCCCGCGCCGCCCGCCTGTCGGCCGGCCAGGTCAAGATGATCGAGACCATCCAGGAAAAGGCCGCCCCCGAAGTGGTTGCCGCCGTCAAGGCCGGCGAGCTGACGCTGAACGCCGCGGCCGTGGTCGCCACCCTGCCGTTGGAAGAGCAACAGGCCGTGGCCGCCGAAGGTGCCGACAGCCTGAAGCAGGCCGCCAAGCGCGTGCGCGAGGCCAAGAAAAAGCCCAAGGCCGACAAGCCCGCCGCCACGGACGATGCGCAGGATGCAGCACCACCGGCCTCGCCCGAGGAACTGCAGGCCCGCGTGGCCGAGCTGGAGGCCGAGAACGAACGCCTGCGCCTGCAGGTCAAGACCTTGCAGGAGCTGCTGGCCGAACAGGCCTGAGCCCACCGCTATCCCCTGCCGCAGCGCGTCACCGACGGGATCGGTGGCGCGCTTTTTTTGTGTCATGCTGCGGCGCAAGATTTGCTGTGAAGGGACGCGCCCACCATGCCCGCTTTGTTCTCCCCCATCCGCTTCGGCTCGCTGGAACTGGCCAACCGCATCGTCATTCCCCCGATGTGCATGTACTCGGCCGAGGAAGGCTGTGCCACCAGCTGGCACCTGATGCACTACGGCCAGCTGGCCCAGTCCGGCGCCGGCCTGCTGATCCTGGAAGCCACCGCCGTCGAGGCGCGGGGCCGCATCAGCGCCCACGACCTGGGCCTGTGGAACGATGTCCAGGTGCAGGCGCTGCGCCCGGTGCTGGCGCACATCCGCCGCCACAGCCCCATGCCCGTGTGCATGCAACTGGCCCACGCCGGCCGCAAGGCCAGCAGCCGCCGCCCCTGGGAAGGTGGTGGCGCCCTGCCTGCCGGCCACCCCGAGGCCTGGCCCACGATCAGCGCCAGCACCCAGGGCTTCCTGCCCACCGACCCGCTGCCGGCCAGCGCCACGTTGCAGGACATTGCTCAGATCACGCAGGCCTTCGTCGATGCTGCCCTGCGCGCGCACAGCCTGGGGCTGGATGCGCTGGAGCTGCACGCCGCCCATGGCTACCTGCTGCACCAGTTCCTGTCGCCCCTGTCCAACCTGCGCGACGACGCCTATGGCGGCAGCCTGGACAACCGCATGCGCCTGACGCTGGAGGTGTTCGACGCCATCCAGGCGGCCCTGCCGGCGGGCTTCCCGCTGGGCGTGCGCATCTCCGCCACCGACTGGGTGGCCGGCGGCTGGGACCTGGCGCAAAGCACCCAGCTGGCCCAGGCCCTGGCGGCCCGCGGCTGCGCCTTCCTGCATGTCTCCAGCGCCGCCCTGCACCCGGCCCAGCAGATCCCCATCGGCCCCGGCTACCAGGTGCCGCTGGCCGACGGCCTGCGCCGCCAGCTGCAGGGGGCCATGCCCGTGATTGCCGTGGGCCTGATCACCGACGCGCAACAGGCCCAGGCCATCCTGGATGCCGGCCAGGCCGATGCCATCGGCGTGGCCCGCGCCATGCTCTACAACCCGCGCTGGCCCTGGGAGGCCGCCCGCCAACTGGGCGCCCAGGTGGCGGCCGCCCCGCAGTACCTGCGCTGCGAGCCGCATGGCGCCAAGGGCCTGCTGCAGAGCGCGGCCACGGCCTAATCCGGGGCGGGGTAGTCTGGCGCTGCACAGCCCCTACACTGGGTGGCTGTGTCCACCGAACCCGCCACCTCCCCCAGCCTGACGCGCTACGCCACCCTGGCCGCCGACATCGCCCAGTCCATCCACGCGGGCGTGCTGCAGCCGGGCGACAAGCTGCCCTCGGTGCGCAGCTGCTGCGCCGCACGCGGCATCAGCCCGTCCACGGTGTTCCAGGCCTACTACCTGCTGGAGGCGCGCGGGCTGATCCGTGCGCGCGAGCGTTCCGGCTACTACGTGGCCTCGGGCGCACACCACCCGCCGCCAGAGCCCGAGATCGCCCGGCTGCCGCCCCCGGCCTCGCTGACGGTGGATGTCAGCGAGCGCGTGTTCTCCATCCTGCAAGCCAGCTTCCAGCCGGGCACGGTGGGCCTGGGCAGCGCCTTTCCCGCGCCCCAGCACTTCCCGTGGAACAAGCTGGCGCAGTCGCTGGCCGCCTGCGCACGCCAGGCCCAGCCACAGGCCCTGCTCGATGACCTGAGCACCGGCCACAGCGGTCTGCGCCGCCACATCGCCCGCCGCTACCTGGCCGATGGCATGCCGCTGCACATGGACGATGTGGTCATCACCAACGGCGCGCTGGAGGCGCTGAACCTGTGCCTGTCGGCGGTCACCCAGCCCGGCGGCACCGTGGTGGTGGAGTCGCCGTGTTTTTATGGCGCCCTGCAGGCGCTGGAGCGCTTGGGCCTGAAGGCGGTGGAAGTGCCCACCCACCCGCGCGACGGCATCGACCTGCCGGCGCTGGAAACCGCCATCACCAGCCACCGCCCGCAGGCCATCTGGCTGATGAGCAACTTCCACAACCCGCTGGGCAGCCTGGTACCCACGGCCCACAAGCAGGCCCTGTGTGCGCTGCTGGCGCGCCACCAGGTCCCGCTGATCGAAGACGATGTGTATGGCGAGCTGTACTTCTGCGCCCGCCGTCCGCTGCCCGTGAAGGCCTACGACCGCGAAGGCTGGGTGCTGCACTGCAGCTCGTTCTCCAAATGCCTGGCGCCGGCCTGGCGCGTGGGCTGGGCGGCGGCGGGGCGCTTCACCCAGGCCGTGGCACGGCAGAAGCTGACCACCTCGCTCAGCACCAACGCCCCGGCCCAGGGCGCGCTGGCGCATTACCTGGAAGGCGTGGGCTTCGACAAGCACCTGCGCCAGATGCGCCACACCCTGGCCATGCAGCGCGATGCGATGACGCAGGCCATCGCCCGCCACTTTCCGCCCGGTACGCGCGCCACGCGCCCCGAAGGCGGCTATTTCATGTGGATCGAGCTGCCACCCGGCTGCGATGCCCTGCAGCTGCACCAGCAGGCCCTGTCCGCAGGCATCAGCCTGGCGCCGGGGCCGGTGTTTTCGGCCAGCCAGCGCTTTGGCCGCTGCATCCGCCTGAACTACGGCCTGCTGTGGGACGCCCGCACCGAGCAGGCCCTGCAGCAGCTGGGCGGCTGGTGCCACCGCATGCAGCAGGGCGCGGGCTGAGTGGCGCCGCGGCTCAGCGTGGCACCAGGAAGGTGGTCGGCGCGGCCACCTGGATGGCCGGGTCGTCCTGGGCGCGCACCTCGATCGCCACCGGGTGCGAACCGCCCGCCGCCGCCCCATACGGCGCCTGCAGGCGGATGACCACCCAGCGGTCTTCGGCCGCGCCCAGCGCCACCGCGGTGTCCGACGCCACGCGCAAACCGTCCAGGCCCGCGGCCGACAGCACATAGTGCTGCGGCACTTCCGTGGCATTGCCGATCTGCACGCGGTAGATGTTCTCCACCATGCCGCCGGCCACGATGCGCGACAGGGTGCCGCGGTCGCGCACCACGTCCACCTTCAGCGGCACGCGCACCGACAGGCTGGTGACCATGGCCACGGTGATGGCCAGCAGCCCCGCGCCGTACAGCAGCACGCGCGGGCGGAACACGCGGCGCAGCATCTGCGCACGGCTCCAGCCCTGGGCCAGGGCGCTTTGCGTGCTCAGCCGCACCAGGCCACGCGCATAGTGCATCTTGTCCATCACGCCGTTGCAGGCGTCAATGCACAACCCGCAGCCGATGCATTCGTACTGCAGGCCCTCACGGATGTCGATGCCCACGGGGCAGACCTGCACGCACAGCTTGCAGTCGATGCAGTCGCCCAGGCCCTGGGCGCGCGCATCCACGCCCTTGGCCCGCGGGCCACGGCCTTCGCCACGCGCGGCGTCGTAGGTGACGACCAGCGTGTCCTTGTCGAACATGGCGCTCTGGAAGCGCGCGTACGGGCACATGTATTTGCACACCTGCTCGCGCAGGAAACCGGCATTGCCGTAGGTGGCCAGGGCGTAGAAGGCGATCCAGAAGATCTGCCACGCCCCCTGCAGCGCCATCACCTGCACCGCCAGGTCGCGGATGGGCACGAAGTAGCCCACGAAGGTGAAGCCCGTCCACAGCGACAGCAACAGCCACAGCAGGTGCTTGCCGCCACGCCGGGCCGTTTTCTCCAGCGTCCAGCCGCTGCCGTCCAGGCGCAGGCGCGCACTGCGGTCGCCCTCCAGCCGGCGCTCGATCCACATGAAGATCTCGGTGTACACCGTCTGTGGGCAGCTGAAGCCACACCACAGGCGCCCGGCCACGGTGGTGAACAGGAACAGTGCCAGGGCGCTGACGATGAGCAGCGCCGTCAGGTAGATGAAATCCTGCGGGTACAGCAGCCAGCCGAAGACGTAGAAACGCCGCTGCTCCAGATCGAACAGCAGGGCCTGGCGCCCATGGATCTGCAGCCAGGGCACGACGTAGAAGAACAGCTGCGTGGCCCACACCAGGGCCCAGCGCCAGCGGGAGAACAGGCCCTGGATGGAACGCGGCTGGATCTTGGTGCGCGGCTCGTAGAACGGCACGGCATGCGGCGCGGCCTGGATGGGGATGGTCTTGCGGGGCGGCGGTGTGCCGCCGGGTTGCGGGGAGGAGTTTTCGTGGGACATAGCGGGAATGGGCAGGCCAGCCAGTACCGCCTGGCTGCGCTCAGCAACGACTGTGCGCGCGCCGTCCCTGGAACAAAAGCATCAGATTGGGGGCAAAAAGACCGGATCAGATGCACTCCAGCCAAGTATCACCATATCAGTTCATCAAAAAGTGAGCTGCTGCCGCAGGGCAGATGCGGCACTCGATCTCTTTAGACTCTGAAAAGCCTATCCATCCAGCGCCAACCGCTTCCTTTTTTCAGCAAATCTCGCCATCTCGACCAATGGCACTTCAGAACACCGCCAAATTGCCGACATCCCAGATAAGGCCTTGTCGGCCTGTGTTGCCTCTGGAGAGCACCATGCTGAACGTCCCCCCCCTCCCCGCCCCCACTTCTGCCGACACAGCCGTGCCCGCCAAGAGCACGCCGCTGGACGAGGCGCAGAAAACCGCCACCGCCAGCAGCCAGGGCCAGCAGAACCTGCGCAATGCGCAGATCCTGGAAGCCTCGCTGCAGGTCAGCCTGCAGACCGGCAACGACAGCCTGGCCCTGCTGTACCGCACGGCGGTGGATGCCATCAACCAGGAGCTGGCGCCCGAACTGGGCCCCGACGCCATCCAGAACGCCATGGGCCAGGACCACAGCGCGCAGGCCACGGCAGGCCGCATCGTGGGCCTGTCCACCGCCATGTTCGACGCCTATGCGGCCCGCTACCCCGACAAGGACCTGGCCGAGGTGGCCCAGGATTTTGTGGAGCTGATCCGCGGTGGTTTCGAGCAGGGCTACCAGGAGGCGGAAGACATCTTGAACAGCCTGGGCGTGCTGGGCGCAGACAGCCCGGTAGCGGCCGGCATTGCCCAGACCTACGAGCTGGTGCACAAGGGCTATGACGACTGGCTGCAGGCCAAGCTGGGCGCGCTGCGCGGGGATGCCGCACCCAGTGCCCCTGCCGACGCCCCATCTGCCGCGCCAGGGTCGGCTGCCGCCCCTTGAGCCCGTGGCGGGCATGCAGGATTGAGGTGGGCGCACAAAATGGCAGAAAACCCATGCTGCACCTACGTATTCAGCTATGGTTTTTAGGCCACAACGCGTGCACCTGCTGGAAGAAAAGCCGCCGTCCTGCATCCCTGGCGGGCCAGACTTCGACAATCGGGACACACGGTGGCCCCGTGCCACGCCCCCGCTGCATCCCCCCAGGGGGTCTGCCATGACACGCAATCCCGTTGGATGGTTCGAAATCTATGTGCAGGACATGGACCGTGCCAAGGCGTTCTATGAAAACGTGCTGTCGCGCACGCTGGAAGCCCTGGCCCCACCCGGCGCCGACGGCAGCGACATGGAGATGTGGGCCTTCCCCATGCAGCCCGAGGCCGGGGGAGCGGCCGGTGCCCTGGTCCACATGCCGGGAGCGCCGTCCGGCAACGGCGGCACGCTGATTTATTTCAGCTGCGAGGACTGCGCCGTCGAAGCCGGTCGCGCGGTCGCCCAGGGCGGCACCGTGGTGCGCGACAAGATGCCGATCGGCCCCTATGGCTTCATCGCCCTGATCACCGACCCGGACGAAAACCTGATCGGCCTGCACTCAATGCGCTAGGGCCTGGCGCCTGGGGTGTGGGCGCTACAGGCCCCGGCCGTCCTCAGTGCGGTGTCTGGCGCTGCTTCCAGTCGGCGTACAGGCCGGGCCGCTCGGTCAGCCGTACGGGCACATGGCGGATGACCATGGACTGCTGGGCAAACGGTTTGGCCAGTTCTTCGTAGATCGCCGCTGTGGACAGGCCAAACGGCGCGGCATCGGCGTTTGAGTGGGCAAACACCACCTGGCTGACACCCGCCATGCGCATGGCCGCCAGGCACATTGGGCAGGGATGGCCACTGGCATACACCACACAGTGTTGCAGATTCGGCGAGGCCAGGTGCTGGCTGGCCCGGCGAATGGCCAGCATTTCCGCATGGTCCGTGGGATCGTTGCTGCGCAGGATCTCGTTGACAGCCGAGGCAATCACCACGCCCTGCTTGACCACCACGGCCCCGAACGCGCCGCCCTGCTCGGCATTGGCATACGCCAGCGCGATGGCTTCGCGCAAAAACTGTGTGTCGTCGTGTGTCACTGTCATCTTCAATGTGCTCCTGCCCGACGCAAAATGCGGGCAATCTCTGGGTATCCATGGGCCTGGGCCAAGGCCAGTGGCGTGCGGCCCTGGGCATCGGGCAGGTTCACGTCGGCCCCGGCATCGACCAGCTCCTGCACCACCTGCTGGTGGCGCTCGCCGCCCTGGCCCAGCACCACGGCCTCGATCAGCGCGGTCCAGCCCAGGCGGTTCACGTGGTTCACATCCACACCCGCCTGGATCAGCAGGCGCACGGCTTCCACATGGCCACGCTCCGCCGCCGGAATCAGCGCCGTGCCCTGGTAGCGGTTCAGGCTGCGCACGTCCGCGCCGTGCGCCAGCGTCATCTGCAGGATGTCCAGATGGCCCCGGGCCCCGGCGTACAGGTAGGGGCTGTCCTGGATCTGGTCCTTGGCATTGACCTCGGCACCGGCCTCGATCAAGGCCCGGGCGGCGGCCACATGGTTGTGGTGGGTGGCCACCAGCAGTGGGGTCTGACCAGCGGTATTGCGCGCCTCCAGCGGCGCGCCACAGTCCAGCAGGCGCCGGATCTCGGCCGGATGGTTGGCCGTGACCGCCGCAAACAGCGGCGCGGCCTGGGTGCAGGGCTCGGCCGCCAGCCCGGGCGCCACAACGCTAGCGCACAGGACCATCCCCACCAGCCATCGGATTGTTCGCAACATGCGGTTCCTTGTGTCCACCGATCTTCGAGCACCGATGCTAACGCCCCCAGCGCGACTGCGCCGTCAACGTCCAGCTCCCCCGCAACGCAATGGGCCCTGCCCACGGCCTGCATAAAAAAAGCCTGCCGCGCGATGCGCAGCAGGCCTTGGCTTGCGGCCGGAACGACTTAGGCGTTCACGCCCTTAGCCACTTCAGCGTACTCTTCGATCTGGTCGAAGTTCATGTAGCGGTAGACCGATGCCTTGTCGGCATCAATCACGCCCATTTCCTTCAGGTACTCGTCCTTGGAAGGCAGGTAACCCAGGCGCGAAGCAATCGCGGACAGCTCGGCCGAGCCCAGGAACACGTTGGTGTTCTTGCCCAGACGGTTGGGGAAGTTGCGGGTGGACGTGGAGATCACGGTCGCACCTTCGCGCACTTGTGCCTGGTTGCCCATGCACAGCGAGCAGCCGGGCATTTCGGTGCGCGCACCGGCGGTGCCGAACGCGGCGTAGTGGCCTTCCTTGATCAGCTCGCTCTGGTCCATCTTGGTGGGCGGTGCCACCCACAGCTTGACGGGGATGTCGCGCTGGCCGCCCAGCAGCTTGGCCGCTGCGCGGAAGTGACCGATGTTGGTCATGCACGAACCGATGAAGGCTTCATCGATCTTGGTGCCGGCCACTTCGGACAGGAACTTGGCGTCATCGGGGTCGTTGGGGCAGCAGACGATGGGTTCCTTGATGTCAGCCAGATCGATCTCGATCACGGCGGCGTACTCGGCGTCCTTGTCGGCTTCCAGCAGGTCGGGCTTGGCCAGCCAGGCTTCGACCTTCTCGATGCGGCGCTGCAGGGTCTTGGCGTCCTGGTAACCGTCGGCGATCATGTTCTTCATCAGAACGATGTTCGAGGTCAGGTATTCCTTGATCGGCTCGGGATTCAGCTTGATCGTGCAACCGGCGGCGGAACGCTCGGCGACGCGTCGGACAGCTCGAACGCCTGCTCCACCTTCAGGTCGGGCAGACCTTCGATTTCCAGGATCTTGCCCGAGAAGATGTTCTTCTTGCCGGCCTTGGCCACGGTCAGCAGACCGGCCTTGATGGCGTACAGCGGGATCGCATGCACCAGGTCACGCAGGGTCACGCCAGGCTGCATGGCGCCCTTGAAGCGCACCAGCACGGACTCGGGCATGTCCAGGGGCATCACGCCGGTGGCGGCACCGAAGGCCACCAGACCGGAGCCTGCAGGGAAGGAAATGCCGATGGGGAAGCGGGTGTGCGAATCACCACCGGTGCCGACGGTATCGGGCAGCAGCAGGCGGTTGAGCCAGCTGTGGATCACGCCGTCGCCAGGACGCAGGGCCACGCCGCCGCGGTTGGAGATGAAGGCAGGCAGTTCGCGGTGGGTCTTCACATCCACGGGCTTGGGGTAGGCCGCCGTGTGGCAGAAGGACTGCATCACCAGGTCGGCCGAGAAGCCCAGGCAGGCCAGGTCCTTCAGCTCGTCGCGGGTCATGGGGCCGGTGGTGTCTTGCGAACCCACGGTGGTCATGCGAGGCTCGCAGTAGGTACCGGGGCGCACGCCCTGGCCTTCGGGCAGGCCGACGGCACGGCCGACCATCTTCTGCGCCAGGGTGAAGCCGGCGTTGGACGCGGCCGGTGCCGAGGGCAGACGGAACGCGGTCGAGGCAGGCAGACCCAGGAATTCACGGGCCTTGGCGGTCAGCGAACGGCCGATGATCAGGTTGATACGGCCACCGGCTTGCACTTCGTCCAGCAGCACGTCGCTCTTCAAGGCGAACTCGGCAACGGTTTCACCGTTCTTGAGCAGCTTGCCGTCGTAGGGCAGCACGTCGATGACGTCGCCCATTTCCAGCTTGGTCACGTCGACTTCGATCGGCAGCGAGCCCGAGTCTTCCTGGGTGTTGAAGAAGATGGGGGCGATCTTGCCGCCCAGGGTCACACCACCAAAGCGCTTGTTGGGCACAAAGGGGATGTCCTGGCCGGTGGCCCAGATCACGGAATTGGTCGCCGACTTGCGCGAAGAACCGGTACCCACCACGTCGCCCACATAGGCCACGAGGTGGCCCTTCTTCTTCAGGTCTTCGATGAACTGCATGGGACCACGCTTGCCGTCTTCCTCGGGCTTGAAGGCCGCGTCGGGACGGGTGTTCTTCAGCATGGCCAGGTAGTGCAGCGGGATGTCGGGACGGCTCCAGGCATCGGGCGCGGGCGACAGGTCGTCGGTGTTGGTTTCGCCGGGCACCTTGAACACGGTGACGGTGATCTTTTCCTGGACCTTGGGACGCGAAGTGAACCACTCGGCATCGGCCCAGCTCTGCATCACTTCCTTGGCCTTGGCGTTGCCGGCCTTGGCCTTGGTGGCGACGTCGTTGAAGAAGTCGAACATCAGCAGCGTCTTCTTGAGCGCATCGGCGGCCACGCCCGCCACTTCGGCGTCGTCCAGCAGCTCGATCAGGGGGTGCACGTTGTAGCCGCCCACCATGGTGCCCAGCAGCTCGGTGGCCTTGGCCTTGGAGATCAGGCCCACCTTCAGGTCACCGTGGGCCACGGCGGCCAGGAAGGACGCCTTGACCTTGGCGGCATCGTCCACGCCGGGTGGCACGCGGTGGGTCAGCAGGTCCAGCAGGAAGGCATCTTCGCCCGCAGGAGGGTTCTTGATCAGTTCGATCAGTTCAGCCACTTGCTTGGCATCGAGGGGCAGCGGAGGAATGCCCAGTGCGGCGCGCTCGGCCACATGGTCACGGTAGGCTTTCAACATGGTTCTCTCTCCATTGGTTTTCTAAGAGTGGGGCAGCGTTTGACAGCGCTTTGGTCCCGGCAAGGGCTTACTTGCTCGGTGCGTCCAGCAGGCTGGGGGGCGGGCTCTTCTTGATGGCCTCGGCCACCTGAAGCTGTTCGGGGCTCATGCATTCGTCCGCCAGCCGCTGGCCGGCCTTTTGGTTCATGAGCATGGATTTGTTCGCGATCTGCAGCCACACGGCGCCGGCCTTCTGGTCTTCCAGACGCACCACGCCGGTGCTGGTCCCCACGGGGGACATGTGGAAGTTGAAGCCCTTGCCGCTGACCATGAAATGGCCAGGGTTCTGGGCATCCTTGGACACATTCACGTGCTGTCCCAGCTCACAGGCGATGTTGCCGGTGTGCACTCGGTCGGCCAGGGCCAGCTCATCGGCATTCAGTGCGCGGGGTGCCAGCACCGCCGCCGAGGCGGCTGCGGCAGCCGCTCCTGCCCCGGCGACTTTGCGCGCGGTGGAGGGGGGCGTGGTTTTCTTCACGGCCGCGGTCTTCTTGACCGGGGTGGTGGCCTTGGCCGATTTCTGCGCAGCCGTGTCGGGGGAGGCAGCCATCGCCAGTGCGGGAGCGATCAGCACAATGGAGGCAATCAAATGTTTCATGCGGACTCCTGCAATTCCAAAAAATAGGTTCGTTGAACACCAGGGCATGCTCATGCTGCCTCTGAATCGAACCATTGTCGCGCTTCTTGCGGCAGCGGCATGGCGGTGCGGTGCGCACGCTTCAGCAACTGCCAGTAATAACGGTAACTTGCACGGTCGTGCAAGACGCCCTCGTGGCTGATCGGCGCCCAGTGCTGGGCGGCGGCAGCCACCAGGATGCTGGTGGCTTCCTGCACCTGGGCCATGGCCGGGGCGAAAGCCGCCAGGATCGGACGGATCTGCGCCGGATGGATGCTCCACATGCGCGTATAGCCCAGGCTCTGGCTGGCCTGCGTGGCGGCGGCCTGCAAAGCGGCCGTGTCCTTGAATTCGGTCACCACGCAGTGCGAGGGCACTTTGCCAAAGGCATGGCAGGCCGCGGCGATTTCCAGCTTGGCCCGCACGACCAGCGGGTGCTCGAACTGGCCGCGCACCCCCATGGCACTGGCAGGGATGGCGCCACCGTGCGCGGAGACAAAATCCATCAGGCCGAAAGAGATGCTCTGCACCGCCGGATGGGCAGCGATCTCGAAAGCACGGTGCACGGCCGCGGGCGATTCAATCAAAACATGGAGCGGCACACGCACGCCTGTCGCGCGTTGCAGGGCTTTTTCAGCCTTGAGCACGTCCTCCACGCTCTCCACCTTGGGCAGCATGATGTGGCACAGGTGGGCCCCGGCCTCGCCGGCGATGATGTCCATGTCCTGCACAAAGGCCGGGTGGTCCACCGCATGCACCCGGGCAGCCACCCGGGCGCCGGCCACCGCCCCGCGCGCCAGTTGGGCCACCAGTTGGGCGTGTGCCTGCTCCTGGCCCACCGATGCGCCGTCCTCGCAATCCAGCGTCACATCAAAGACGCAGGTGCCGAACTCCTGCAGCATCTGGGCCTGCAGCTGCAGGCTTTTGCGCATGCGCTCTTCCACGCCGCTATAGTGGTCGCACACTGGCAGGTGCAAGGCACCGGCCGCCTGGGCGTCCAGCAGCACCTCGGCAGGATGGGCGGTGGATGTGGTGGTCATGCGCTACGCTGGGCAACCAGGAAAAGACGGGGGAAAGCCAGCAAACGCTGGCCGTCGGCACGTGCGGGATAGGCAGCGTCCACACGGTGTTCATAGGCCTGCACGAAGTCGGCCTGCAATCCAGCAGGCAAGCCTTCGACAAATGGTTTCAGACCGGTGCTGCGCAACCATTGCACGATGGCGGCAGGCGATGCCATGGGGTGCTGGTAGATGGTGTGCCACACATCCACCGCGGCCGACTGCGCCCCAGGGGCGGCCAGCAAATCGTAGTAAGTCCCGATCGGAGAATCTCAGTGCGCAAACGTTCGGCCTGCCCGATGTGGCTGGCGAACTGCGGCAGCTGTGCGATTTCGCGCATCAGCCGGTGCGAGGGCTGCTGGTGGTTGTCGGGCATCTGGATGGCCAGGACACCACCTGGCGCCAGCAGCGACAGCAACCGGGGGATCAGCACCTCATGGGCAGACACCCATTGCAGCGAAGCGTTGGCAAAGATCAGGTCCGGAGCCGGTGTGCCTGCCTGGGGAGCCCAGGTGGCGATGTCATCCAGCTCGAACCGGGCCTGCGGCAGTTGTTGCCGGGCCGTGGCCAGCATGGCCGGGGAATTGTCCACGCCCAGCACCTGGGCATGGACAAAGCGCTGCACCAGCAGCTCGGTGGAATTGCCGGGACCACAGCCCAGGTCCACCACGTGGCGAACCTGGGCGGGGTCGAGCGGTACCCGCGCCAGCAACTCTGCCGCAGGGCGCGTGCGCTCCGAGGCGAAGCGCAGGTAGAGCGCGGGGTTCCAGTCGAGCATAGGCCAGCGGATTACAGCAGGTGCTTGACGCCGTCCTGCTCGCCCTGCAGTTCAGCCAGGGTCTTGTTGATGCACTCTTGCGAGAAGGCATCGATGGCCAGGCCTTCGACAATCTTGTACTCGCCATTTTCAGTGGTCACAGGGAAGCCGAACACGATGCCGGCAGGAATGCCGTATTCGCCGTTGGAGGGCACACCCATCGTCACCCACTCACCGTTCGAGCCCAGCGCCCAGTCGCGCATGTGGTCGATGGCAGCGTTGGCCGCCGAAGCAGCCGAGGACAGGCCACGGGCGTTGATGATGGCAGCGCCGCGCTTGCCCACGGTGGGCAGGAACACGTTGGCGTTCCAGTCCTGGTCGTTGATGGTGTCCTTAACGGACTTGCCATCCACGGTGGCGAAGCGGTAGTCGGCGTACATGGTGGGCGAGTGGTTGCCCCACACGGTCAGCTTCTTGATGTCGCCCACCTTGAAACCGGCCTTGGCAGCCAGTTGGGAAGCCGCGCGGTTGTGGTCCAGGCGCAGCATGGCGGTGAAGTTCTTAGCTGGCAGATCGGGCGCCGACTTCATGGCGATGTAGGCGTTGGTGTTGGCGGGGTTGCCGACCACCAGCACCTTGACGTTGCGCGAAGCCACGGCGTTCAGGGCCTTGCCTTGGGCGGTGAAGATCTGGGCGTTGGCAGCCAGCAGATCGGCGCGCTCCATGCCGGGGCCGCGGGGGCGAGCACCCACCAGCAGGGCATAGTCGGTATCCTTGAAGGCTTGCAGGGGGTCGCTGTGTGCTTCAATACCAGCCAGCAGCGGGAAGGCGCAGTCTTCCAGCTCCATGATCACGCCCTTCAGTGCGTTCTGTGCCTTCTCGTCAGGAATTTCGAGCAGCTGCAGAATAACGGGCTGATCCTTGCCCAGCATTTCGCCGGATGCGATACGGAACAACAGGGCGTAACCAATTTGACCTGCGGCGCCGGTGACGGCAACACGAACGGGCTTCTTGCTCATGGTGAAAACTCCAGATTTCGGAAATAAACAGTTGTCGGCGCACCGTCGCTCCAGCATCTGTCACCAGTAGCCCGTGCTCCGTAAACAGTCGGCAAGTGTACCCCTGATTTGGTCGCCTGGTCAATTTGTCTTATGTCTTATATAAGATATGATCAACCCTCAAGCCAGCGACCTATCGGCAGTCCAGAATTCGAATCCGGAGGCTCTGACCTTCCAACCACCAATATGTCCTCTTCGCAATCTTTTTCTGCTGACAGTGCTCCCGGGCCCACTGCGAATACAGCCCCCCCACTCACCCCAGCCTTCAGCCCGCTGTACCAGCAGATCAAAGGCCTGATTCTGCAAAGCCTGCAAGCCGGCGAATGGCGCCCCGGAGAACTCATCCCCAGCGAGATGGAGTTGGCCGCACGCTTCAAGGTCAGCCAGGGCACGGTGCGCAAAGCGATCGACGAACTGGCTGCAGAAAACCTGGTCATGCGGCGACAGGGCAAAGGCACTTTCGTGGCCACCCACTCGGCCCAACAGGTGCAATACCGCTTCCTGAAGCTGCACCCGGACGTTGGCAACCTGGAAGGCGAAGGCCGCGCGCAGCGCACGATCCTAGAGTGCAAGCGCGTGCGCGCCCCGGCAGAAATCGCCCGCCTGCTGGCATTGCGCAGCGGCGACACTGTGGTGCAGGTGCGCCGCATCCTGGCGTTCAGCGGTATCCCAACCATTTTGGAAGACATTTGGTTACCCGGCCATCCCTTCAAAGGGCTGACTGCCGAACAGATGGCCAACTACCAAGGCCCCACCTACGCGATGTTCGAAGGTGATTTCGGGGTCCGCATGGTGCGCGCCGACGAGAAGCTGCGTGCGGTCCTGCCCGATGAGGCCCAAGCGCAGTTGCTACAGGTCCCCGCCAGCACCCCGCTGCTCAGCGTGGAGCGGATTGCCTACACCTACAACGACATCCCCATGGAGTTACGACGCGGTATCTACAGAACAGACACACACCACTACAAGAATGCCCTGAGCTGATTGACCACGCCTTCAGAGACAGCAACAAAAAACAATCGCGTCAGCACAGCCCGCTACCTGCGCCATTGCAATAGAATTTTGAATCTTTTGCTCCCGCGCGATTACAACGCAGTTACATCCACGAAAGTACCCCGCCATGACAGAGCTAGCAAAAAAGAAGCGGCCCGAGTTCCGCAATATCAACGTTTTTAACGACGTTCGAACCTATCGCTTACCCCCAGCAGGCATTGTTTCGATCTTGCACCGCATCAGCGGCGTGATCATGTTCTTGCTGCTGCCGTTCATCATCTGGATGTTCGATGCCTCGCTGTCGTCCGAGTTTTCGTTCGCCAAGTTCAAGGCCGTCTTCAACGAAGGCTGCGGCTTCGTTCCCGGCTGGATCATCAAGCTGGTTGCGCTGGCCATCATCTGGGCCTACCTGCACCACCTGACAGCCGGCCTGCGACACCTGTTTATGGACGTGAACCACAACGTGGTGAACAAAGAATTCGGCAAGTCCTCCGCCCTCACCGTCCTGGTGATCAGCGTGGGGCTGACCGTGGTACTGGGCGCCAAGCTGTTTGGCCTGTACTGAGCAACCGCACCCTCACGATAAGGAAAAGACATCATGTCCGTGAATTACGGCTCCAAGCGCACCGTGGTCGGTGCCCACTACGGCATTCGTGACTGGCTGGCTCAACGTGTCACCGCCGCCCTGATGGTGCTGTTCACCATCGTGGTCCTGGCCCAACTGATCTTCGCGCAAGGCGAGATTGGCTATGAGCTGTGGGCTGGCATCTTCGCTGCCCAGTGGATGAAGTTCGTCACCTTTGGCGTGATCATTGCGCTGGTCTGGCACGTCTGGGTCGGTGTGCGTGATGTGTGGATGGACTACGTCCAATCCGTGGGCCTGCGCCTGACGCTGCAGGTGTTCACGATTGTTTGGCTGGTCGGCTGCGCCGGCTGGGCTTTCCAGGTTCTGTGGCGTCTGTGATCGGCAACTGCCTGATCCTCCACGATTGAAGGTTAAGAATGAGCTACTCCAAAGCAAATATCACCAAGCGCAAGTTCGACGTTGTCATCGTTGGCGCCGGCGGCTCCGGTCTGCGTGCCGCCCTGGAACTGTCCCGCGCCGGCCTGAGCGTGGCCTCGCTGTCCAAGGTCTTCCCCACACGTTCGCACACCGTGGCCGCCCAGGGTGGCGTGTCCGCGTCACTGGGCAACATGTCGGAAGACAACTGGCACTACCACTTCTACGACACCATCAAGGGCTCCGACTGGCTGGGCGACCAGGACGCGATCGAGTTCATGTGCCGTGAAGCACCCAACGTCGTGATCGAGCTCGAACACTTCGGCATGCCGTTCGATCGCAACCCCGATGGCACCATCTACCAGCGTCCGTTTGGCGGCCACACCGCCAACTACGGCGAAAAGCCCGTGCAACGCGCCTGTGCGGCCGCTGACCGTACCGGTCACGCCATGCTGCACACGCTGTACCAGCAGAACGTCGCCTCCAAGACCAACTTCTTCGTGGAGTGGATGGCCCTGGACCTGATCCGCAACACCCAGGGTGATGTGGTCGGCGTGACAGCCCTGGAACTGGAAACCGGCGACCTGTACGAGCTGCACGCCAAGGCCGTGCTGCTGGCCACCGGCGGTGCCGGTCGCATCTTTGCAGCCTCGACCAACGCCTTCATCAACACCGGTGACGGCCTGGGCATGGCGCGCGCGCCGGCATCCCGCTGCAGGACATGGAGTTCTGGCAATTCCACCCCACCGGCGTGGCCGGTGCTGGCGTGCTGCTGACCGAAGGCTGCCGCGGCGAAGGCGCTATTCTTTTGAATAGCGAAGGCGAACGCTTCATGGAGCGTTACGCGCCCACGCTGAAGGACCTGGCGCCACGTGACTTCGTGTCGCGCTCCATGGACCAGGAAATCAAGGAAGGTCGCGGCTGCGGTCCCAACAAGGACTACATCCTGATGAAGCTGGACCACCTGGGCGCCGACACCATCCGCAAGCGCCTGCCTTCGGTGGAAGAAATCGGCCACAACTTCGCCAACGTGGACATCACCAAGGAACCAATCCCTGTGGTGCCCACCATCCACTACCAGATGGGTGGCATCCCCACCAACATCAACGGCCAGGTCGTGACCTGGGACGGCCAGCAAAACCGCGTGGTGAATGGCCTGTACGCCGTGGGCGAATGCTCGTGCGTGTCAGTGCACGGCGCCAACCGCCTGGGCACCAACTCGCTGCTGGACCTGCTGGTCTTCGGCAAGTCGGCCGGCAAGCACATCGTGCAGTTCGTCAACGGCTTCGGCGACCATGCTGCCGTGCCCGCTGACGGTTCCGACCGCACCCTGGCCCGCCTGAACCAGCTGGATGAATCCAAGGAAGGTACCTACGCCCAGGACATCGCCGGCGACATCCGCGCCGCCATGCAGCAGCACGCTGGCGTGTTCCGCACGCAAAAGGGCATGGACGAAGGCACGGTCAAGATCAACGCCATCCGCGAACGCGTCGGCTCCGTGACCCTGAAGGACAAGTCCAAGGTCTGGAACACCGCCCGCATGGAAGCGCTGGAAGTGGACAACCTGATCGAAGTGGCCCAGGCCACCATGACCTCCGCTGCCGCCCGCAAGGAATGCCGTGGTGCCCACACCGTGTACGACTACGAACGCCCTGCGGACGACGCCGAGTGCCCACTGGGTCGTAACGACAAGGAATGGATGAAGCACACCCTGTGGGACAGCGCCTCCAACAGCCTGTCGTACAAGCCTGTGAACCTCAAGCCCCTGACCGTGGAATCCGTGCCACCCAAGGTCCGCACGTTCTAATCCAGCAGCAGCCCACGAAAGAAATATCAAATGAAGCGTACTTTCAAGATCTACCGCTACGATCCCGATAAGGATGCCAAGCCCTACATGCAGACCGTGGAGATCGAACTCGACGGCCACGAACGCATGCTGCTGGACGCACTGGTCAAGCTCAAGGCCCAGGACCCCACCATCTCCTTCCGCCGCTCCTGCCGCGAAGGCGTGTGCGGTTCGGACGCCATGAACATCAATGGCAAGAACGGCCTGGCCTGCCTGACGAACATGAACACCCTCAAGGGCGACATCGTTCTCAAGCCCCTGCCTGGCCTGCCCGTCATCCGCGACCTGATCGTGGACATGACGCAGTTCTTCAAGCAGTACCACTCGATCAAGCCCTACCTGCAAAGCGACATCTACGCGACGCCCAACAAGGAACGCCTGCAGTCGCCCGAAGAGCGCGAAGAGCTCAACGGCCTGTACGAGTGCATTCTGTGCGCCAGCTGCTCGACCAGCTGCCCCTCGTTCTGGTGGAACCCCGACAAGTTCGTGGGCCCTGCCGGTCTGCTGCAGGCCTACCGCTTCATCGCGGACAGCCGCGACACCGCCACCGGCGAGCGCCTGGACAACCTGGAAGACCCCTACCGTCTGTTCCGTTGCCACACCATCATGAACTGCGTGGACGTGTGCCCCAAGCACCTGAACCCCACGAAGGCCATTGGCAAGATCAAGGAGCTGATGGTGCGTCGCGCCATCTGATCCATGAACGACATGGACGCAATCCTCGAAGAACGGGAGCGCGACCTGCTGCGGTGGCGAAGCCGCCGCGGCTTGGTCGAGAACGATCTCTACATCGAGAAGTTTTTCGCCACCCATGGCAACCAATTGACGCGGAGACACGCAATTGGTTTGTCTGCCCTGATGGACTTGGCAGACAACGACCTGATGGACCTGTTCCTGCGCCGCAAAGAGCCAGAAGGTGCATTGGACACCCCTGAAGTTAGAGAAGTGCTGCAGATGGTGCGCAAGCCCATCTGATCAGCACAGCTTGCAAAAAAGGCCGACCAGAGCCGGCCGATCAGAGAAGGAAGTTGGAAATGAAACTCGCAGACAACAAAGCAACGCTGTCTTTCAGCAATGGCGCGCCCAGCGTCGAACTGCCGGTTTACCAGGGCAATATCGGCCCGGATGTCATCGACATCCGCAAGCTGTACGGCCAGTCGGGCATGTTCACCTATGACCCGGGCTTCCTCTCTACGGCGGCATGCCAGTCGGCCATCACCTACATCGATGGCGACAAGGGCGAACTGCTGTACCGCGGCTACCCCATCGAGCAGCTGGCCAAGAACTGCAACTTCCTGGAAACCTGCTACCTGCTGCTGTACGGGGAGCTGCCCAACGAAGCCCAGAAGGCTGACTTCGAGAACCGCGTGACCCAGCACACGATGGTCAACGAACAGATGCAGTTCTTCCTGCGTGGCTTCCGCCGCGATGCCCACCCCATGGCCGTGCTGACCGGTCTGGTGGGCGGCATGTCGGCCTTCTACCACGACAGCACCGACATCAACAACCCCGAACACCGTGAAATCGCCGCGATCCGCCTGATCGCCAAGATGCCCACGCTGGTCGCCATGGCTTACAAGTACGGCATCGGCGCGCCCTACATGTACCCCAAGAACGACCTGTCGTACGCCGGCAACTTCATGCGCATGATGTTCGGCAACCCTTGCGAAGAGTACAAGGTCAACCCCGTGGTCGAAAAGGCCCTGGACCGCATCTTCATCCTGCACGCTGACCACGAGCAGAACGCATCGACTTCCACCGTGCGTCTGTGCGGCTCGTCGGGCACCAACCCCTTCGCCGCCATCTCCGCCGGCGTGGCCTGTCTGTGGGGCCCTGCCCACGGCGGCGCCAACGAAGCCTGCCTGAACATGCTGGAGCACATCCAGGCCAACGGCGGCATCGCCAAGGTCGGTGAGTTCATGGAGCAGGTCAAGGACAAGAACAGCGGCGTCAAGCTGATGGGCTTTGGCCACCGCGTGTACAAGAACTACGACCCCCGCGCCAAGCTGATGCAGGAAACCTGCAACGAGATCCTGGCCGAACTGGGCCTGGAAAAGGATCCGCTGTTCGCCCTGGCCAAGCAGCTGGAAAAGATTGCCCTGGAAGACGACTACTTCGTCCAGCGCAAGCTCTACCCCAACGTGGACTTCTACTCCGGTATCGTGCAGCGCGCCATCGGTATCCCCGTGAAGCTGTTCACCGGCATCTTCGCCCTGGCCCGCACCGTGGGCTGGATCGCCCAGCTGAACGAACAGATGGCCGACCCCGAGTACAAGATCGGTCGTCCCCGCCAGCTGTTCACCGGCTCCGTCGCCCGCGACGTCAAGCCCCTGAACCAGCGTTGATCCCACGGGCTGCCCGGGTGGCAGCCCGCGCATCCGCACCGCCAAAGCCAGCACGCTGCCCCGCCTGCTGGCTTTTTTCATAGCATCTACCGCTTGTCAAACAAGGCTTTCAGATGCTTTTCAGCATCAAACCCTGGATTCACGAACGCTAGCCACTCTGTTTATCAGAGCAGGAAAACCGTGCACCCCGGGGCACTTGCCTGGGGCACCTGCACGGCGGCCACGGCAACACGCTACAGTGTGGGCCGTTGTGTTTCACCTGCGGCCGCCGTCCTGCGGCCTACCTCCATGGCCAAACGACCCCACCGCCGCCTCCCTCCCATCCACGGCGCTGCTGACATTGCCCAATCCCGCGAAGCCGGCCTGCTGGCCGCACGCGTGCTGGAAATGCTGACCCCGCATGTGCAGCCCGGCGTCAGCACCGACCACCTGGACCGCCTGTGCCACGACTTCATCGTCGATGAGCTGCGGTGCATCCCCGCCAACATCGGCTACCACGGCTACCCCAAGACGGTGTGCGCCTCGGTCAACGAGGTGGTCTGCCACGGCATTCCCTCGGCCCAGGAGATCCTGAAGGACGGTGACATCGTCAACATCGACGTGGCGCTGATCAAGAACGGCTGGTTCGGCGACACCTCGCGCATGTACACCGTGGGCCAAGTGGCCCCCAAGGCGCAGCAGCTGGTCGACACCACCTACGAGGCCATGGTGGCCGGCATCCATGCCGTCAAGCCCGGCGCCACGCTGGGCGACATCGGCCACGCCATCCAGACCGTGGCCCACCGCGACGGGTTCTCCGTCGTGCGTGACTACTGCGGCCACGGCATCGGGCAGATCTATCACGACGAACCCCAGGTGCTGCACTACGGCTACCCCGGCCAGGGCATGGCACTGCAGGAGGGCATGATCTTCACCATCGAGCCCATGCTCAACGCCGGCAAGCACGACACCAAGGAGCTGAACGACGGCTGGACCGTGGTCACCAAGGACAAGTCGCTGTCCGCGCAGTGGGAACACATGGTCGTGGTCACGGCCACCGGCTACGACGTGCTGACCGCCTGGCCCGAAGGCACGGGCCGCTACCCCGCACCGTGAGCGCAGAAGGCCTCCCCTCCCTGGGCAATGGCTACGGCTACCTGGGCATTGCCATCGTGGCCGAGGTGCTGGCCACGTCCTTCCTCAAGAGCGCCGAAGGCTTCACCCGACTGTGGCCCAGCGTGATCGTGGCCGTGGGCTACGGCATTGCCTTCCTGTGCCTGTCGCTGACCCTGCGCACCATCCCCACGGGCGTGGCCTACGCCATCTGGTCGGGCGCGGGCATCGTGCTGGTGTCGGCCATCGCCTGGATCTTCCTGGGCCAGAAGCTGGATGCCCCGGCCCTGATCGGCATGGGCCTGATCCTGGCCGGCGTGCTGGTGATCAACCTGTTTTCCAAGACCGCCGGACACTGAGGCCTTCCGCCCCCCATAAAAAGCGCTTCCACGGAAGCGCTTTTTTCATGTTCAGCCCCCGGCTCAGAAGCCGCGCAGCTGGCCCCACTCGGCAAAGTCGGCGCGCGATGCACGCATGCTGTTGATGGGCGCGGTCTTGTCCTCGTAACCCAGGGCGATGCCGTAGGTCACCAGGTAGCCATCGGGCACCTCCACGTGCTGCTTGACCACCGCGTCGTAACGGCGCCAGAAGCCCTGGGCACAGGTGGCCAGGCCTTCCTCGGTCGCCCGCAGCATGAAGGACTGCAGGTAGATGCCCAGGTCCATCCACTGCACCGGACCCATGCGCTCTTCAGTGAACATGATCAGCCCGACCGGCGCACCAAAGAACTGGGCATTCTTGGCCAACTGCTGCAGGCGCCCGGCCTTGTCCTCGCGCGGCACACCAATGCTGGCGTACAGGTCTTCGCCATTCGCAAAGCGGCGGGTGCGGTAGGGCTCCCACAGGTTGGGGGGGTAGGACAGGTAGGCGGGGTTTTCCTCGCCCGGGGTCTTGGCCACGTCGGCCAGCATGGCCTGCAGGGCATCGCCGGTCAGCGCGGCCACGCGCCAGGGCTGCATGTTGCCGCCCGATGCGGCCAGCGCCGCATCCTGCATCAGCTGTTGCACCAGTTCGGCCGAAGGCACTTGGGAGGTAAAGGCACGCACCGAACGGCGCTCGCGCAGGGCTTGGGAAACGTCCATGGGCTCAGGTCTCCAGTCTCTGGGGGTGAAAAATCAAAACGGCAAGCGTACAAGAGCACAGGCCGGCACCGCGCCACCTTGGTGACGCGTGGCGTGCTTTTTTCGGGGGGGTGGTGAACGGCAAGCGCCGGTGGCCGGCCACACAGGCCCGCCACCGCCGGCCTGCGCGCGCCATAACGCGGCCGAGCGGGCTTACTTGCCCAGGATCTGGTCGATCTTGGATTTCTCGAAGTGCCCGCCGCGCTCGCTTTCGCAGGGCACGCAATCGGCCTTGAGCTGGTTGGACAGCTTTTCCACCGCCTGCCACAGCAGTTGCAGCTGCTGCTCGTGCGTGGCCGCGCCTTCGGCCAGCCCCTTCATGGCCTGGCTGACAGGGTCGTCCTCCTGGGTCACGCCATAGGCCGTGAAGACCTGAGGCGCTACCGCCTTGGGGGCTGCGGGCGAGGCCTCCAGCTCGGTCACATCGGCGCTTTCGCCCTGCTTGGAAGGAATGATGCGTGCCGGAATGCCCACGGCCGTTGCGCCGGCGGGCACGGGCTTGATGACCACGGCATTGCTGCCGATCTTGGCACCATCGCCCACCTCGAAGCCGCCCAGCACCTTGGCCCCTGCGGCCACGACCACGTCCTTGCCCAGGGTGGGATGGCGCTTGGCGCCCTTGTACAGCGAGGTGCCACCCAGCGTCACGCCGTGGTAGATGGTGCAGCCGTCGCCGACCACCGCCGTCTCGCCGATCACCACGCCCATACCGTGGTCGATGAAGACGCGCTCGCCAATCACCGCGCCGGGGTGGATTTCAATGCCGGTCAGCCAGCGGCCGAGGTGTGAAGTGAAGCGACCCAACCACTTGAGGTTGTGCGTCCAGCACCAGTGCGCCGGACGGTGCCACCAGATGGCATGCAGGCCCGGATAACAGGTAATGACCTCCCAGGTGCTGCGCGCCGCAGGGTCGCGGTCAAGAATGCACTGGATGTCAGAACGCAGTCGGGAAAGCATCAGAGGCCGTCACTTGTTACAAAAAGGGCTGCCAGTTTAGTGCTTTGGGGGCGTGCTCTGCAGCATGCTTTTGGCAACACCGCGCAGGATGTGGATTTCTTCCTGCGTCAATTGCGCACGGTTGAACATCTGGTTCAGGCGCGGCATCAGCTTCTTGGGCGCAGCCGGGTCCAGAAAGCCCAGGTGGGCCAGCGCCTGCTCCCAGTGGCCCAGCATGCCGGCCACCTGCTGCATGTCGGCGCGGCTGGGGTGCGGTGTGTGCTCCACCACCGGAAAGCCGCCCAGGACCTGGCGCCACTCGTAGGCGATCAGCTGGATCGCCGCACCCAGGTTGAGCGAGCCGAACTGGGGATTCGACGGAATCGACAGCGCCACGTTGCAGCGGTACACATCGTCGTTGGCCATGCCAAAGCGCTCACAGCCGAACAGCAGGCCCACGCCGGTTTCCCCGCTGGGACTGGCCACGGCGTCGGTTTCATCAACAAAATCAGCCTCTGGCGCTTGTCCAGCCTGCGCCTTCAGCTCTCCTTGGATGAGCATTTCAAAGTGCTGGCGCGGCGCCCGGGTGGGCGGGCCAAAGTCGCGCGGCGTCATGGCTGTGGCGCACAGGTGCGACAGGCCGTCCACGGCCTCGTCCAGCGACTCGACAATGCGCGCCTGGTTCAGCACATCCAGGGCACCGCTGGCGCGCTGGATGGTTTCCTCTTTGCGCAGCACATTCGCCCAACGCGGGCGCACCAGCACCAGGTCGTCAAAACCCATGGTTTTCATGGCGCGGGCGGCAGCACCCACGTTGCCAGCATGGCTGGTCTCGATCAGGATAAAACGGGTTTTCATTCGGAGATCGGCCCGCATTGCAGATACGGGCAGCAGAAATCGGGCAAGCCGGTTAGAATTTGCGCCCTATTGTCGCTGCCCGCATCGCCGGGCGTGCGTAAACCCGTTCATCATCCGCGTTCAGCGGTGCGCCATCCCAGGTTGTGAGAACAGAGACAGAGAAATTGGGGAGGGCCGCGCGCTGGGCGCCAACTGCACAATTTATGTCGTCTTCCTCCCTGCACCCCATGCTCAACGTGGCCATCAAGGCCGCACGCGCCGCCGGCGCCATCATCAACCGCGCGGCCCTGGACGTGGAATCGGTCCGCGTGGCCCAAAAGCAAGTCAACGACTTCGTGACCGAAGTGGACCAGGCTGCCGAGCGCATGATCATCGAGACCCTGCTGGGCGCCTACCCCGGCCACGACATTCTGGGCGAGGAAAGCGGCAAGGAATTCGGCGCCAAGGATTCGGACTACGTCTGGATCATCGACCCCCTGGACGGGACCACCAACTTCATCCACGGCTTCCCCGTGTACTGCGTCAGCATCGCGCTGGCCGTCAAGGGCAAGATCGAGCACGCCGTGGTCTACGACCCCACCCGCAACGATCTGTTCACCGCCACCCGTGGCCGTGGCGCCTTCCTGAACGAGCGCCGCATCCGCGTGAGCAAGCGCGCCCAACTCAAGGACTGCCTGATCTCCACCGGCTTCCCCTTCCGCCCCGGTGACAACTTCCGCGCCTACATGCGCATGTTCGCCGAGATCACCCAGCGCACCGCCGGTGTGCGTCGCCCAGGCGCCGCCGCCCTGGACCTGGCCTACGTGGCTGCGGGCTTCACCGATGGCTTCTTCGAAACCGGCCTGTCCATCTGGGACGTGGCCGCCGGCAGCCTGCTGGTGACCGAAGCCGGTGGCCTGGTCGGCAACTTCACGGGTGAAGCCGACTTCCTGGAACAGGCCGAATGCCTGGCCGGCAATCCCCGCGCCTACGGCCAGCTGGTCGGCATCCTGGGCAAGTACAGCAAGTTCGCAGGGGTCGAGGACAAGCTGGGCGTCGACGCCGCCGTGGCCGCCGACAAGCAGGACGACGACAGCCAGGACGACTGATCCACCGCGCCCCGACGCGCCATCCAGCCGCAAGCGCGCACGCCTTGCGGCTTTTTTTACGCCTGTACCACATGCGCCGCCGGCCTACGGCGCTGCGCCCGTGCTTGCGCCACCATGCTTGGCATGCGGCACCCGGCTGCCGCGCGCAGGAGAACCAGGTGGAATACAAGGACTACTACCGCATCCTCGGTGTGGACAAGAACGCCAGCGCCGAAGACATCAAAAAAGCCTACCGCAAGCTGGCACGCAAGTACCACCCCGACATCAGCAAGGAGCCCGATGCGGCAGCCCGCATGGCCGAAGTCAACGAGGCCAACACCGTGCTGTCCGACCCCGACAAACGCCTGGCCTACGACCAGTTGGGGGAGGCCAGCCACCCGACCGGCGCCGGCCACCGCCCGGGCCAGAGCGCGGGTTTCCAGCCACCGCCCGGCTGGGACCAGCAGGACTTCCATTTCCACAGCAGTGCCGACGGCGCCGAGCACCCCGAGTTCAGCAGCTTCTTCGAAGAACTGTTCGGCCGCGGCCAGCGCACGCGCCGCAGCGACCCGGCGCCAGACCTGCGCGGCCAGGACCAGCATGCCGCCATCGAACTGGAGGTGCCCGACAGCTACCACGGCGGGATGCGCGTGCTGAGGCTGCGTGGCGTACGCCTGGATGCCCAAGGCCATGCCGTGGAGGACGAGCGCGAGCTGCAAGTCACCATCCCCCAGGGCGTGTACGAGGGACAAATGATCCGCCTGGCCGGCCAGGGCCTGCCGGGCTATGGCCAGGGCCCGGCCGGCGACCTGCTGCTGGAGGTGCGCTTCAAGGACGACAAGCGCTGGCACACCCAGGGCAAGGACGTCTACCAGCAACTGCCCCTGGCCCCCTGGGAGGCGGCGCTGGGGGGACCGGTGGAATTCGACACCCTGGCCGGACCGCTGGAGATCCACATCCCGCCCGGCTCGCAGGCCGGGCGCAAGCTGCGCGTCAAGGGCAAGGGCCTGCCCAGCCGCACGCCGGGCGACCTGTACCTGGTGCTCCAGATCATCGTGCCGCCGGTATTCAACGATGCCCAGCGCCAGGCCTATGCCGCCCTGTCCCAGGCCTTTGACGGCCGCAACCCTCGCACCGGAGGCACCGCATGACCACCCCCTTCTACACCCCGCCCGATGTGCTGGACGAACAGGCCTTGAGCCTGGAGCAACTGGCCGCCGCCTGCCGCATGGCGCCGCAATGGGTGGTTGAGCGCGTGACCACCGGTGTGCTGCACTGTGACACCACCGATGCCACCGGGCACAGCAGTCCCCAGTCTTGGCGCTTCAGCACCCACACCGTGATCCGCGCGCGGCGCATCGCACAGCTGGAACGCACCTTCGAGGCCGACCCGGAGCTGGCCGCACTGACTGCCGACCTGATGGAAGAAGTGCGGCAGTTGCGCCGCCGCATCAGGGGCTGATCCCCCTCGCACGCCCGGCGCCAGCCGCATCCCGGATAATTCCTGCCTGATTTTGGCGGCCGCTTGGCTGCGACCGTCCACACCGAGGAATTTGAGCTTTGTCCACATCTGACGTTTCCACGCACACCCCGAACAACAACAGCGTGCAGACCGCCACTTCTCCGCTGACTGCCCCCATCGAGCAGCACACGCCGATGATGCAGCAGTACATCCGGCTCAAAGCGGACTATCCGGACACCCTGGTGCTCTACCGCATGGGCGACTTCTACGAGGTCTTCTGGGACGACGCCGAGAAAGCCGCCCGCCTGCTGGACATCACACTGACCACGCGCGGTCAGTCCGCAGGCTTTCCGGTGGCCATGGCCGGCGTGCCCTTTCACGCCCTGGAAGGCTATCTGGCGCGCCTGATCAAGATGGGCGAATCGGTGGCAATCTGCGAGCAGGTCGGGGAAGTCGGCGCCAGCAAGGGCCCGGTGGAGCGCAAGGTGGTGCGCGTGGTCACCCCCGGCACACTGACCGATGCCGAACTGCTGAGCGACAAGCAGGAGGCCATGCTGGTCGCCCTGCACACCGCCGGGCGCCAGCGCTGCGGCCTGGCCTGGATGAGCGTGACCCAGGGCCGCATCCACCTGGCCGAATGTGCCCAGGACGAGCTGGGCGAATGGCTGGCGCGCATCGGCCCCAGCGAGGTGATCTACAGCGCCGGCGTGACCGAGCGCTTTGAGCAAGGCCTGTTCGCCCTCAAGCACAGCGGCGCCATCGCCTGCCCCTTGAGCCCGCGCCCCGACTGGCAGTTCGATACGGGCCTGGGCGAACGCAAGCTGCTGGAGCTGCTGGACGCGGCCAGCCTGAAGGCCTGGGAGGCCGAAGCCCTGCCCCTGGCGCATGCCGCCAGCGCCGCCCTGCTGAGCTACGCCGAGCACACGCAGGGCCGCAACCTCACGCACATCCACAGCCTGCAGGTGCAGCGCGACGACCAGCTGATCAACCTGCCCCCCAGCACGCGCCGCAACCTGGAGCTGGTCAAGACCTTGCGTGGCGAGGACAGCCCCACGCTGTTTGCGCTGCTGGACACCTGCCTGACCGGCATGGGCAGCCGCCTGCTCAAAAGCTGGCTGCTGGAGCCCCAACGCGACCGGGCCGATGCCATGGCCCGCCTGCAGGCCACCACCGTGCTGCGCGGCAACGATGCCCTGGGCGGCACCATGCCCTGGCAGGCACTGCGCGGCGAGCTCAAGGGTGTGAGCGATGTGGAGCGCATCACCGCGCGCACCGCGCTGCGCCAGGTGCGCCCGCGCGAGCTGGTGGCCCTGGGCAAAACGCTACAGAAAGCGCAGCTGCTGGCACTGACCACACCTTCGCCATCGCCTTATTTGAATCAGATTTTTCAGGACCTGGTGCCGCCCAGCGGCTGCGCCGAGTTGCTGGCACGCGCCATCCTGGAGGAGCCGGCGGCCCTGGTGCGCGATGGCGGCGTGATCGCACGCGGCTTTGATGCCGAGCTGGACGAGCTGCGCGCCATCCAGGAAAACTGCGACGAGTTCCTGCTGGAGCTGGAAGCCAAGGAAAAGCTGCTCACCAACATCCCGAACCTGCGCGTGCAGTTCAACAAGGTGCACGGCTTCTACATCGAGATCACCAACAGCTACAAGGACGTGGTGCCCGCGCGCTACCAGCGCCGCCAGACGCTGAAGAACGCCGAGCGCTACATCACGCCCGAGCTGAAGGCGTTTGAAGACAAGGCCCTGTCCGCGCAGGAGCGCGCGCTGCAGCGCGAGAAGTTCCTCTACGAACAGCTGCTGGATCAGCTGCAGCCCCATGTGCCCAGCCTGACCCGCGTGGGCCAGGCGATCGCGGCGCTGGACGTGCTGTGCACGCTGGCCGAGCGCTCGCTCACCCTGCACTGGAGCGCCCCCGAATTCACCAGCGTGCCCTGCATCGAGATCGAGGCCGGCCGCCACCCCGTGGTGGAAGCGCGCATGGCCGAAACCTCCAGCGGCAGCTTCATCGCCAACCACACGCGCATGAACGTCAACACGCGCATGCAGATCATCACCGGCCCCAACATGGGCGGTAAGTCGACCTACATGCGCCAGGTGGCGCTGATCGTGCTGCTGGCCAGCATGGGCAGCCACGTGCCCGCCGCGGCCTGCCGCCTGGGGCCCATCGACGCCATCCACACCCGCATCGGTGCGGCCGACGACCTGGCCAACGCCCAGTCGACCTTCATGATGGAGATGACCGAGGCCGCGCAGATCCTGCACGCCGCCACGCCGCACAGCCTGGTGCTGATGGACGAGATCGGCCGCGGCACCAGCACCTTCGACGGCCTAGCCCTGGCCAGCGGCATTGCCACGCAGCTGCACGACAAGACGCGTGCCTTCACCCTGTTTGCCACGCACTACTTCGAGCTGACGGAGTTGCCCGCCAAGGCCAAGGCCGCCGTGAACGTGCACGTGGGTGCGGCCGAATCGGGCCACGACATCGTCTTCCTGCACGAGATCCAGCCCGGCCCGGCCAGCCGCAGCTATGGCGTGCAGGTGGCCAAGCTGGCCGGCATGCCGGCTGCCGTGCTGAACCACGCACGCCACACGCTGGAGGCCCTGGAAGCGCGCGACGAAGCCGGGCGCGAGCAGGTGGACCTGTTTGCCGCTCCGCCCATGCCAGCGTCCGCCCTGCAAGCCACCCCGGTCGAGGATGCGCTGGCGCAGATCAACCCCGACGCCCTCAGCCCGCGCGAGGCGCTGGAAGCCCTGTACCAGCTGAAGAAGCTGGCGCAGCGCCCTTGAAGTCCTCCCGCACGCCACCCCACACTGCCACCCGCCAGCGGGCACTACACTTGCTTGCCCCTGCGGCTTTCCTGCCCTTATTGCCATGACCTACTGCATCGCCATCAAGCTCAACGCTGGCCTCGTCTTCCTGTCCGATTCGCGCACCAACGCGGGGCTGGACCAGATCAACACCTTCCGCAAGATGATGATCTACGAGCAGACCGGCGACCGGTTCATGGCCCTGCTGTCGGCGGGCAACCTGTCAATCTCGCAGTCGGTGCGGGAAATCCTGCAGACCCAGCACATCCGCGACGACGCCACCGGCGAGGTGATCAGCATCTGGAACGCCAAGAGCATGTTCGACGCGGCCCGCGTGCTGGGCGCCGCCGTGCGCCACGTGTACGACCGCGATGGCGTGGCGCTCAAGCGTGCCGGCGTGGACTTCAATGTCTCCATGCTGTTCGGCGGCCAGATCCAGGGCGAGGGCATGCGCCTGTTCCAGGTCTACTCGGCCGGCAACTTCATCGAGGCCACCAGCGAAACCCCGTTCTTCCAGATCGGCGAGTCCAAGTACGGCAAGCCCGTGCTGGACCGCGTGCTGCACCCCGAGCTGCCGCTGGACGAAGCCGCCAAATGCGCCCTGGTGTCCATGGACAGCACGCTCAAGTCCAACCTGTCGGTCGGCCTGCCGCTGGACCTGGCGGTGTACGAGGCCGGCAGGCTGCGCTGCGACAAGGTGGTGTGCATCGACGAACATAACCCCTACTTCCAGATGCTGCGCAGCAACTGGGGCGAGCGCTTGCGCGCGGCCTTCGACAGCATCGAGGACCCGCAGTGGTTCGGCGGCAACAGCACCGTCCCACTGGTGATGGACAAGCCCGGCGCAGTCAAGAAAATCACCACGCCCGAAGAAAAATTGATCTGACGCTGCCGCAGCGGCTGCGCCCTCCACGCAGAACCGGCTCCGTATGCAACCCCTGATCTTCTCGCACGCCAACAGCTTTCCTGCTGGCACCTACCGCCTGCTGTTTGCGCTGCTGCGCGAGCGCGGCTTCGATGTGCACGCCGTCGACCGCTTCGGCCACGATGCGCGCTACCCCGTCACCGACTGTTGATTTCCACGCAGAACTGACCCGCAATTTCCATCTCAAACTGACCCACCCTTTGGCTTGAGCCGTAAGGCTCAAGATGTGGATAAGGTTTTGTTTCTCTCCTTCTTTGTGGACGGTTGTTGGACTGCACTGCTGTGCTTGAAGCGGTAGCTATCGTTGCCTGTTTCCAGAATATGGCAGTGGTGGGTCAAGCGGTCCAGCAGGGCCGTAGTCATCTTGGCGTCGCCAAACACGCTGGCCCATTCGCTAAAGCTCAGGTTGGTGGTGATCACCACGCTGGTGCGTTCGTAAAGCGTCGACAGCAGATGGAACAGTAGCGCACCACCAGATGAGCTGAAGGGCAGATAGCCCAGTTCATCGAGTATCACCAGATCGGTATGCACCAGCCTGTGGGCGAGCTGTCCGGCTTTGCCCTGTACCTTCTCTTGCTCCAAGGCATTAACCAATTCCACAGTAGAGAAGAAGCGCACCCTTTGACGGTGGTGCTCAATGGCCTGAATACCCAGTGCCGTAGCAATGTGCGTCTTGCCAGTACCGGGTCCACCGACAAGCAC
>NZ_JAZHFR010000036.1:0-33218 GCF_036541385.1 Comamonas sp. GCA5
CCCCGGCCGGCACCCCGGCCGACACCCCCTGCTTTGGCTTGCAGCGCCAGCTGGCCCCGTTCGCCCTGACGCGCGACGGCCAGCGCGTGCCCCTGGCCGGCCTGCAGGGCCTGCGCCTGCACGCCCTGGCGGCCATTGCCCGCCCAGAAGACTTTTTTGCCATGCTGCGCGCACAGTCTCTGGAACTGGCGCACACCGAAGCCCTGCCCGATCACTACAATTTTGAAAGCTGGCAACGCTCGTCAGATTTAGACTTGCAGGTGATTTGCACCGAAAAAGATGCCGTCAAGCTGTGGCCCCACGTGCCCCAGGCCCTGGCCGTGCCGCTGCACCTGCGCATCGCGCCCGGTTATTTCGACCTGCTGGACGCGCGGCTGTGCCTATCATCGACCCCATTGAACACCAACCGCTAATACGCCCATGGACCCCAAACTGCTTGAACTCCTGGTTTGCCCCGTCACCAAAGGCCCGCTGCGCTTTGACAAGGAGCGCCAGGAACTGATCTCGCACAGCGCCCGCCTGGCCTACCCAGTGCGCGACGGCATCCCGATCCTGCTGGAGAACGAGGCCCGCCCCCTGGAAGACAGCGAGCTGGAAGCCTGAGCGCCGTGAGCTTCACCGTCCTGATCCCGGCCCGCCTGGCCTCCAGCCGCCTGCCCAACAAACCCCTGGCCGACATCGCCGGCCTGCCCATGGTAGTGCGCGTGGCCCTGCAGGCCCGCCAAAGCGCCGCCCAGCGCGTGGTGGTGGCCGCCGACAGCCCGCTGATTGCCGAGGCCTGCGCCGCGCATGGCATTGACGCCGTGCTGACCCGTGCCGACCACCCCAGCGGCAGCGACCGCCTGGCCGAGGCCTGCACCCTGCTGGGCCTGGATGGCAACGACCTGGTGGTCAACGTCCAGGGGGACGAACCCCTGATCGACCCGGCCCTGATCGACGCCGTAGCCCAGGTGCTGGCCCGTTCGCCCAGTGCCAGCATGGGCACGGCGGCCCACCCGATTGCCAGCCGGGACGACTACCTGAACCCCAACGTGGTCAAGGTGGTGTGCAACGCCCAGGGCCTGGCCAGCTATTTCAGCCGTGCGCCCATCCCCTTCCACCGTGACCAGGCCGGCACCCAGTGGTGGGATGCGCACAGCAGCTTCGCGCCGCTGCGCCACGTGGGTATATACGCATACAAGGCGGGGTTTTTGCGCAGCTTTCCGCAGCTCACGCCCGCGCCCACCGAAGGCGTGGAAGCGCTGGAGCAGTTGCGGGCGCTGTGGCATGGCCACCAGATCGCCGTGCACCTGACCTTGCAGGCCCCGGGCGCCGGCGTCGACACGCCGGAAGACCTGGCGCGCGTGCGTGCCCTGCTGCAACCGTCTTGAACCATCAATTTTCAGAAATTTCTGAAAATTGAACGAAAATAAGAGCAGTTAGCGCACGGTTGCCAAGGCTTTGCGCGTCACTCGATTTGCAAACCGCCATCCATCCTGCGCTGACAGCTCCTGTTTTGCGGGTCGACCACATCCTGTCTTGTACAAGACATGCACGGCTTTCATAACCACCCCAGGCTTTGCACATAATCTGCAAGCATTGTCTGCCACCGCTGTCAAGCCGCACGGCCGCCGCAACCCCGGGTCTGCACCGAGGACCGTCGTGCCCGATTTGTAAGTCATCAACAAGGGCGCGCGTGCTATCCTTGACCGGATATCAGCGGTTGCCACCAGCCTTTTCCGGTTGCAGAAAAGCCGTTGCACCGCCAAGAATTTCTACATATCGAGGATCTCCATGAAACTGATTTTGTTGGGCGCACCCGGCGCCGGCAAAGGCACACAAGCCGCCTTCATCTGCCAGAAGTTCGGCATCCCCCAAATCTCCACCGGTGACATGCTGCGCGCCGCCGTCAAGGCCGGCACCCCCCTGGGTCTGCAAGCCAAGGCCGTGATGGACGCAGGCCAGCTGGTCAGCGACGATCTGATCATCAACCTGGTCAAGGAACGCATCGCCCAGCCCGACTGCGCCAACGGCTTCCTGTTTGACGGATTCCCCCGCACCATCCCCCAGGCCGACGCCATGAAGGCCGCCGGCGTGAAGCTGGACTACGTGCTGGAAATCGACGTGCCTTTCGACGCCATCATCGAGCGCATGAGTGGCCGCCGCAGCCACCCCGCCTCGGGCCGCACCTACCACGTCAAGTTCAACCCACCCAAGGTGGAAGGCAAGGACGACGTGACCGGTGAAGACCTGGTGCAGCGCGAAGACGACAAGGAAGAAACCGTCAAGAAGCGCCTGGATGTGTACAGCAGCCAGACCCGCCCCCTGGTGGACTATTACAGCAACTGGGCCAAGGCCGATGCCGCCGCCGCTCCCAAGTACCGTGCCATCAGCGGCATGGGCAGCGTGGAAGACATTACCGCCCGCGCACTGCAAGCTCTGTCTTCCTGATCAGGCTACCGCTGCGGAGTACGCTCCACACGCGCAAAAAATACAAGGCTGGTGGCAACACCAGCCTTTTTGCATCCAGAAACCCTTGAGGCCCATCATGGCGATGGATAGCAGTCAACGCACGCCCACATGGACCCGCAAGCCTCCAACACCTAGGTTTGGCCCGCAGCCTGGAGCAATTCCAGCATCAGGCTGATGCGGGCCTTGAGCGGACTCAGTGGACTGACCAGCGGATTCTCCTCACTCTGCGCCAGCACGATCCGTCCCTGCTCACAGCGCGTGCTGCGCCAGACCCGCACCCCGCGGTCCTGCGCGCGCAGCAAGGCCTGCTGCAGCGCCTGGTGCACCGAGCCATTGCCCGTACAGGCCACCACCAGCCCCTGCACCCCGGCCGCCACCAGAGCATCCACCGCCGCCGGGCGCGCACCTGCCGTGCTGGTCACAATTTCCACCCAGGGCCAGGCGTCAGCCACCGGCCACTCCGTCCATGCAGCGGCACACGGCAAGGTGGCCTCGCTACCGCCGACCCAGCGCACACGACCTTCTTCCACCCACCCCGCAGGTCCGGCATCGCCAGAGGTGAAAGCATGCACACGGTAGGGGTGGGCCTTGTGCACCTGCTGCGCACTGTGCACCTCCCCGGCCGCCACCGCCCACACCCCGGCCCGGCCCTGCGCTGTGCAAGCCAACGCATCGCGCAGATTGGCGGGCCCATCGGCGGACAAGGCCGTGGCCGGACGCATGGCGCAGGTCAGCACCACCGGCTTGGCCGGTTGTAGGACGCACTGCAGAAACCAGGCCGTCTCCTCCAATGTGTCCGTGCCATGCGTGATCACCACACCAGCCACCTCAGGCTGCAGCAGCCAGCGCTGGCAGGTCTGGGCCAGCTGCAGCCACACGGTGACATCCATGTCCTTGCTGTCCAGTTGCGCCACCTGCTCCAGCTCCAGGGACCAACCCTGGGGCACCGCCTGATCCGCAATCGGCTGTAGCAACTGCGCAACGCCCAACTGCCCCGCCTGGTAGCCCACGCCACCGCCCTGTGCATCCCCCAGGCCAGCGATGGTGCCCCCCGTTCCCAAGATAGCGATTTTTCTGCCTTCAGACACTTGCGGCCCTCACAAAACTGGTTAAAAATACAGGTACTGGATAAAACATCAGTTATCCATACAAGGACTGGCATGGAGCACACACCCCTCACCCCACGGCAACAGCAAATTCTGGATCTTATCCAGGACGCGATTGCCCGCACCGGCGCACCGCCCACCCGGGCTGAAATTGCGCGCACCCTGGGCTTTCGCTCCGCCAACGCGGCCGAGGAACACCTCAAGGCCCTGGCGCGCAAGGGCGTGTTGGAACTGGTCAGTGGCACCTCGCGCGGCATCCGCCTCGTCAGCGATGCTGTGCGCCACATCAATGCCGCCCGGGGCACGCACTTCGATCTGCCCATGACCGCCATGCAACCCCTGCTGCTGCCCCTCGTCGGGCGTGTGGCCGCCGGTTCTCCCATTCTGGCGCAAGAGCACATCGACCAAAGCTTCGCCGTGGAAAGCAGCATGTTCCCCACCAAGCCGGACTACCTGCTGCGGGTGCGCGGCATGTCCATGCGCGACGCGGGCATCCTGGACGGCGACTTGCTGGCCGTGCAATCCACACGCGATGCACGCAACGGCCAGATCGTGGTGGCGCGCCTGGGTGACGAAGTGACCGTCAAGCGCCTGCGCAAATCGGCACACGGCATTGAGCTGCTGCCCGAAAACCCGGACTACCCCGTCATCCAGGTTGGCGAAGAAGACAACTTCGCCATCGAAGGGCTGGCGGTCGGGCTGATCCGCAACAGCCTCCTGCTCTAAAACCACCCGCCGCCCAGTGCTTCTTCGGATGTCTATGCTGCCTTTCGAGAGCGGCAGGGACAGCCATCGCCTGTAATTGACTGCAACCACCCCAAGGAATCGACCATGACCACGCTGCACTGTGAACTGCCTTTGCCCAGATCCACCTGCCGCCCCCGGGTGGCCAGTAACCAGGACCAGTTTCATGCGCTCACCATGCCGCTGCCGGCCAGCAGCGCCTGCCACGGCAACGTCCGCCTGATGCGCCGCCCCAAGGATACCGACAGGGCACGCTTTGCCCTGTCCGGCAAGCTGGCCGACGTCTGTGCGGCCCTGGAAGCACTGGCAGCCCAGGAGGCCCGCCACCGCTTGCGCTGCGCAGCCAACTGATGGTCATCGCCCTTGGCTGGCAATGCACGATGGAAAACGCCTGACAAGAAACATCGCCAGACCGGCCAACACAAGCCCCCACGCCCACACGAACATGTGTCATGCCTGCGCAAGCTGATGAAACTGCTGCATGACTTGCCCGGACAGGAGGACTTATGAGCCACACACCTTCTTCCACACCACGCCAACCCACGCTGCCCAGCAGCGGTGGCCTGATGGGACGCAGCTTCATTTACCGCACCGCGGAGAAAACCGACGTGCGCCTGACCTGGGCGCGCGCCAAGGCCAACCTGCCATTGCTCAGCGCACAGGTTGCCAAGCTCTCCAATCCATAGCATTCGGCGCTGACCAGCTTTGGGGGATTGGCCTGTTTGCCCGCCTAAGTTGGAATAGACCAAGCTGGATGTGCTGCATGCCTGCTGAAGTGCTGCACAGTCTTGCAGCAATGTGGTTGCGGCACAGATGCCCCTACATGGCCCCGCAGCATCACAAGACTGCTGCCACGTACAGTTGGCAAGCACCTTTAGGGTCGCCGGAGCACTCCACCCCATCGCCCATACCCAACCACTGCCGCCGCACTGGCACAGCATCAGTGTCCCGTCCTACTGCGCCATGGATTGCTGGAACACCCGCCTTGGCATAGATTGTCTGGAACGCAGCATTCGCGCCACCCAGGAGGCTGGACATGTTCAAACACCTGCTGATCCCCACCGATGGTTCCGAACTCTCGAAGGAGGCCGTGCGCTCGGGCATCCGCCTGGCGCATGAACTGGGTGCCAAGGTCACTGCCCTGTATGTGATGCCGGATTACAACGCGCTGATTTATGGTGCCGAAGCCTTACTGACCATCAACGCGGCGGAGTTTGATGCACATGTGCAGGAGTTCGCGGACAAAGCCCTGCACTTCGTCGAACACCTAGCGCGCGAGCAAAACGTCCCCTGCGCCACGGTCCGCACGACTAGCGCCTCCATCTACCGTGCCATTGTCAAGCAGGCCCAGGACCTGGATTGCGACCTGATCTGCATGGCCTCCCATGGACGCAAGGGAATTAGCGAGCTGTTGCTGGGCAGCGAAACCCAGAAGGTGCTAACACATTCCAGCATTCCCGTGCTGGTCCACCGCGCAGTTCCCAAAGAGCGTAAAAAAACCTAGCACCGGGCACGATCCCCGTACCGCCGATTGCACGACCTTGATGGTGTCGGCAGTGGGCCTCACCATTCCTGCAAGGCGCTCGCCCAAGTCCGCTTCACGACGACCTGGCCACGCTCGCTCAGTACATGCCGTACTGGTAGAGAAAGTACAGCGCCGCCAGTACGCCGATGACGGAGAGCACGGTCATTGCACGGTACATACCCATCCTTTCATTGCGACGCAGGCACACTGCGCCAGGTCCCCCATGGCCTGCCCGTTGCCTCAGACACAAACCACGCTCCATTTTCGAGAGCATGTCGCGTTGATTAGATCAGCCATTGCCCAAAATTTCTACAGATTCCACGACTGCAGACACTGCCACCAACCGACGAGCCGGCCGCTGCATCTGGCCGGACACGACAAGCCACCGACTCCCAACGCAGCAACTGGCACAGAGCCTCTGTGCGCTGGTATGGCACCCCACCCGGGCGCGCGCATGCGGCACGGTTCAGGCGGACGCCTGGGCATGCGCACTCTTGCGCTAGAAGACTTCCACCCGATTGCGCCCATGGCGCTTGGCCTGGTACAGCATCTCGTCGCTGTGCTTGAACACCGCAAACACATCGGGTGCATCTTCCGGGTAGCAGGAGATGCCCACAGAGATCGTGATCTTGCCAACCACAGGAATTTCTGTCGCTTCCACGTTTTGCCGGAGTCTTTCCGCAATCTTGGCGGCGTCCACTTTGTGGGTGCCGGGCAGCAAGATAATAAATTCCTCCCCACCCACGCGGCAGGGCACGTCATCCACACGGCAGATGTGCGACAAGAATTGCGCCAAATGCTGGAGCACCATGTCACCGACATCATGGCCATGGGTGTCGTTGACTGTCTTGAAATAATCAATATCGATGGAAAGCACGGAAAAATCCATCTGCAGACTTTTGAATTTCTGCAGCGCAGCATCCAGACTCCTGCGATTACCGAGCCCTGTCAGCGGATCCTTGTGCAAATCCTCGCGCAGTTTCCTGATATTGCCGTGCAACAGACCAACCCCCAGTAGCATGGCTTTCTTGAGCTCCTGGGCTTCAAAATACCAGGACTTCACATTCTGGATATTTTTCTCGGTTCCATCGTCATTCATGCGTTGCGCGCCATCGGCCAGCATGCGCAACGGCATCGATATTTTCTTGGCAGACCACACAATCACCACAAGACACAGAATCACGGCGGGCAGCGTCTTGTAGACCACCTGCTGCATCAGATTATCCAGCGGCGCCAGGGCAGCACGCATGGGCCGCTGTGCGACCACCCCCCATCCGGTTTTGCGTGCTATCGCAAACCCGGTGAGCATTTCAACCCCTTCGCTGTTGACGATGATGGACTCGCCTTCATCCCCCTGCACCAGCCTGTCGATCAGCGGATTGTTGTCGACGGTCTCGCCCAGTCTGGCCGCATTCGGGTGGTAGATGAGGCGCCGGTTCTGGTCGACCACGTAGATATAGGAACCATCCTTGTGATAATGCTCGCCCAGTAAACGGTGCAGCGCGCTCTTTTTTTCAGATACACCGTGCCGGCGACAAATCCCAAGTAATCCCCATTCCCTGAAAAAATGGGGTGTGAAATGAAGATCAGCAAATTGCCGGCTGTCGAAACATAAGGATTGCTGATGACCGGGGCCCGTTTGCGGATCGACTCCAGCACCCCAGGGGTACTGAGTTTCAAGCCGGTGATTTGCAAGGCTTCCGGAGAAGTGGCCAGCACCTCGGTGGTCACATCCACGATCAAGACCGAATTAAAACTGTCCGTCTGCAACCTGATTCTGTCGACCTCCGAGGCAAGGGTCGGTTTGTCATGCAGTTTGCCCGACAGAACAGCGGCGGAAAACATCAACTGCTGCTGCGCTGAGCCGAGAAAATCATCGGTCGTCTTTGCCAGCTTGTCCGCATAGACATAGTTGTTCGCCAGCGAGGCCTGAATCAGCTGCTGCCGTTGCACGCTGTAGGCTGCATAGAAAGCACTGACCACAATCACAAGCCCACTGACAATGGAGAGCATCAAAATGAGCTTGCGCAAATCCACAGAAAAATTGTTTTTATCCAAGACAGCAACCTTAAACATCTGCAGTCCCACAGCACCGCAGCAAAACATCGAACGACCCCGGCAAAGTTTACATTCGCGGCTACGGTTCACCGGCCTCAGGGCGCACGCAAAACATGCGCCGCCTCAACGAGGCTTCACCCGAACCGGCCATTTGTGCTGCGCCCCGGCGAGGCACTGCCGCGTACTTGCTGCAGGCCATGCACTGGCTGCGCACCCAACGCTGCATCCAAGCTCCCAATTCCATAGCTTTTCACGCTGGCGCAATCAGCGTCACGACCATTTTTGCACAAAAAGAAACCGCCCGGCATACACCGGGCGGCTGCAGAGATTGCGCCGTGCGAAACAGATGTGTCCACGGTGCGCTGTTGGTTGGGAAGGCCAATCTGCCTCAGACAGCCTGGGACATGTCCCAGGGCTTAAGGCAAGGGCCTGCCGGCTTCAGCAATTGCCTTTTTTGGCCTGACCCGGTGGACAGAAACCACCATGGCCGCCGCCAGCACCGGGGTCAATCACCACGGAGCCACTGGGTGTGTACACCGCGCAGCCACCCAGCAATGCCGCCACCAAAGTCCATCCGAGCAGTTTTTTCATGATGATGATTCAGGAGTGAGAATGGCTGCCGAGTGTAGAAGCAAGCACTGCAACAAGTCTTATTAAGGCGTAACAACATGCTGCAGCGACACTGGCAAAGTTTCTACCAATGGTTCCATCTTTTACCGACCCCGCCGGCACGCAGTGCCGGGCACAAAGCTGCTTGGATGACAATATGGGCATCAACCGGTAGAGCCGGGGCTGCAGCCACGTCACAATGCAGGCCTGCCCTTGCGAACCAACCTGGGCCGGATATTGCGTCCAAGTCTCTGATGGCCACAGGTACGCTGCCGCCACCTGAACCCCGCGTTTTGGCAAGATCGCTTAAAGGGCTTGCCGCAGACTCATTGAAGAAATCAAGCACTTAGAAAGCACGCTGAATGCTGAACATCGTCATCCTGGACGACTACCAAGACACGGTCCGCAAACTCCAATGCGCTGCCCGCCTGGACGGGTTCAACGCCAAGGTCTACACCAACACCGTCAAAGGCATGGGTCAACTGGCCGTGCGTCTGCGCGATGCGGATGTGATTGTGCTGATTCGGGAGCGCACACCGCTGTCTCGCCAGCTGATTGAGAAACTGCCCAAGCTCAAGCTGATCGCCCAGGTCGGCAAGGCCGGCCCGCACCTGGACGTGCAAGCCTGTACCGACCACGGGATTGCCGTCGCCGAAGGCGTGGGATCACCGGTGGCCCCGGCCGAGCTGACCTGGGCCCTGATCATGGCGGCCATGCGCCGACTGCCCCAGTACATCTCCAACCTCAAGCACGGTGCCTGGCAGCAATCGGGCTTCAAGGCAGCGTCCATGCCGCCCAACTTCGCCATGGGCTGTGCGCTGCGCGGCCGCACCCTGGGCATCTGGGGCTATGGCCGCATCGGGCAGCTGGTGGCGGGCTATGGCAAGGCTTTTGGCATGGCCGTGACCGTGTGGGGCAGCGAGGCATCGCGCACCAAGGCCCTGCAAGATGGCTACCAGGCCGCCACCAGCCGGGAAGAGTTCTTCGCGCACAGCGACGTGCTGTCCCTGCATTTGCGACTGCATCCGCAGACTCAGCACATCGTGCGCCGGGAAGACCTGGCGCTGATGAAGCCCACGGCACTGCTGGTGAACACCTCGCGCGCCGAATTGATCGAACCCGATGCACTGGCCAGCGCTCTGACGCAGGGCCGACCCGGCCTGGCGGCCGTGGACGTCTTCGAGAGCGAACCGATTCTGCAAGGCCACGCACTGCTGCGCATGGAAAACTGCATCTGCACACCACACATTGGCTATGTGGAGCAAGACAGTTACGAGCTCTACTTTGGTGCTGCCTTCGACAACATCGTGCACTTCTTCCAGGGCCAGCCTGTCAACATCCTCAATCCCGAGGTGCTGAGCCAGGTCTGAAGCAAGCCTGCCTGGGCAGGCATGCCCTCAACCCCGCGTGGCGGGTGGATAGCGCAGGTCGGCCAGTTCCTGGGCCACGGCCTCATTCACGGCCGCACTGACCAGCCCCTCAACCTCCTGGCGAATGGACTGGTACAGGGCCTGGGTCTGCAACTGCACCACATCGGCCAGGGCATAGCGCAAGCGCTCTTCCAGCACGCCGTCCAGGCGCTCCATCACGCGCAGCTGCAGGGTCTGCGCCAGGGCCAGCCCCTGGTCGCGCAGCGCATCCGGCGTCATCGCGGGCACGCTCACCGACGCGGGGGTCGGCGGTGCTTCGGCGACGGACACGGGCTGCACTGGGACCTGGTCAGGCACGTCCTGCGCGGGGTCTGGCAACCGGGTGGGGGGCACCACAGCGGGCTCTACCACCTCGGTCAAGGTCGGTACAAACCGCGGAGGCTGACGGTCACTGGGCTGCATCAATTACCTTTCAACACCAGATCGTGGCGCTCGATCGCATGGCCCGCGCTCTGGTAGGCGCGCCAGCGCACACGCGCATGGGCACGGTCCTCGTCGTCAAAGCTCGAGACCACCTCGACCACCTTGGCAAAGGCCTCGAAACCCTGGGGCATATCCAGCCCCAGGTTCAGCAGTACTTCACGATGGGCACTGGCCTGGGCCTGCTCCACCAGCGCCACGGGTGCCAGGGCCAACAGCTCGGCATCGTCACCTTGCAAGGCATGCGCCAGGAACTCGTGCCCGGCGTATTTCCACAGCTTGGCGGACAGCTGGCGCAGGTGCTCCATCGGCGCCACCACGGTCACCCGTGCATCATGGCGCAAAGCCTTGCGGATGAAGCGGCAGGCGTAATCCAGCTTGTCAGGTGCATTGAAGTGGAATGCGACCTGCACTGGGGACTCGGCCACGCTCATCCAGCTTTCGCGGCCTTGGCTGGGGCTTTGCCAGGCACCGACTTGGGCTTGGTCGCCGTCTTGGCAGGCTTGGCGGCTGCCGCACTGTCCAACAGGTACTGCACCAGCAAGGGCACCGGACGGCCAGTGGCACCCTTGGCGGCCCCCTCTTTCCAAGCCGTACCGGCAATGTCCAGGTGTGCCCAGCGCATGGTGCCCACGAAGCGCTGCAGGAACTTGGCCGCCGTGATTGATCCGCCAGCGCGGCCTGCCACGTTGCCGACATCGGCAAAATTGCTCTTCAGGCCTTCGGCGTAGTCGTCATCCAGGGGCATTTGCCAGCACAGGTCCTGGCTCTTTTCACCCGCGTGCAGCAACGCCTGCCCCAGGCTGTCTTCGTTGGCATACATGCCGGAGCGCACGCCCCCCAGCGCAATCACACAAGCCCCTGTCAGGGTCGCGATGTCCACCACGGCGGCAGGCTTGAAGCGCTCTGCATAGGTCAGGGTATCGCACAGCACCAGACGCCCTTCGGCATCGGTGTTCAGGATTTCAATGGTCTGACCGCTCATGCTGGTCACCACATCGCCCGGTTTGATCGCGCCGCCATCGGGCATGTTTTCGCACGCAGGGATCAGGCCCACGACGTTGATCGCGGGCTTGAGCTCGGCCAGGCTGCGGAACACGCCCAGCACGCTGGCGGCACCGCACATGTCGAACTTCATCTCATCCATGGCCGCGGCAGGCTTGAGCGAAATACCGCCGGTGTCAAACGTGATGCCCTTGCCCACCAGCACCACCGGGGCCTGCGACTTGGCGGCCCCCTGGTAGGTCAGTTCGATGAACTGCAAGGGCTCCTTGGAGCCCTGTGCCACTGCCAAGAACGCGCCCATGCCCAGCTTGGCCACTTCTTTCGGTCCATGCACCTTGCAATCGATGGCTGCATGCTTGGCCAAGTCCTTGGCAGCCTGCGCCAGCAAGGTGGGCGTGGCATGGTTGGCCGGGCGGTTGCCCCACTCCTTGGCCAAGCCCTGGCCCAAGGCCACAGCCACGGCCTGCTCGAACGCCGGGGTGGCTGCACGCTTGTCCGCGACCCCCACGGTCACCTTCTGCAAGCCCAGCGCCTTGGCCTGGGGCTTGGTCAGGGTGTAGACATAGCTGGCATCGGCCACGCTGTGCACGCTGGCGCGCACCGCAACCGGTGCATCGTCCAGGGCACTCAGGCACAGCACCGCGTGCTGCACGCCCTCGGCCTTGAGCACGGCGGACACACTGCCCAGGGCTGTGCGCAGATCGCGCTGGCTGCCCGAGCCGGCGCCCACCAGCAGCACCCGCCGCGCCTGCACGCCCGCAGGCTGGTAGCAGTGCAACTGCTTGCCGGCCGCATGGCTCCAGTCGCCATGGCGCACTGCGGCTTCGACCAGCGCCGACAAAGGGTCTTGCGCAGGCTCAAACGCCTGGGGCACCAACAATACAAGAAGATCACACTTTGCAACGGCTGCACTGGACAGGCTCAAAGCCTTGAGTTCAAAGTTCATAATCGGTGTTTTCCTTTTGAGCCAATGTTATTCGATTCATCCATACGCAAGGAGCTGGGACGCAGCTTCGGTGCCACCCTGGTGGTGCTCATCACCGTCGTCATGACCATGATGCTGATCCGGACCCTGGGCCAGGCGACCAAGGGCACCGTCAGCCCATCCGATGTGATGCTGGTCATGGGCTTCACTGTACTCGGCCAGATGTCCACCATCCTGACGCTCAGCCTGTTTGTGGCTGTCGTCGGCACGCTGTCGCGCATGTACCGCGACAGCGAAATGGCCATCTGGTTCGCCAGCGGCCAGGGACTGGCCAGCCAGCTGCGTCCGGTGCTGCGCTTCGCGTGGCCAATTGTGGCAGTCATTGCCGTACTGGCGTTGCTGGTATGGCCATGGAGCAACCACCAGATCCAACAGCTGCGCGCCCAATTCGAGCAGCGCAGCGACATTGACCGCATCGCGCCCGGGGAGTTCCAGGAATCTTCGGACGGCACGCGCGTGATCTTCATCGACAAGGACACGGTCACCACCGAGGCTGCCAGCAACATCTTCCTGGTCGAGCAACGCCAGGGACGTGAATATGTGACCTCGGCCAAGTCCGCCCACCTGGAAACCGTGGACGGCTTGCGCAACGCCGTGCTCGAGAACGGCCAGCGCGTGGAGACCGACCCTGCCACAGGGCAACTCAAGCTGACGCATTTTGAAGCCTACACCGTGCGCCTCGAAGACAATGCACCGGCCAAGACCAGCCTGACCGCCCGTGCGCTGTCGACCCCGGAACTGTTCCAGGCCCCCAATCCCGTCAACCTGGCCGAAGCCGGCTGGCGCGCGGGCTTGCCGCTGGCAGCCTTGAACCTGCTGGTGCTGGCACTGGCCATCACCATCGTCAACCCCCGCGCCGGGCAAAGCACCAGCCTGGTCGTGGCACTGCTGGCCTTCGTCGTCTACTACAACCTGATGAGCGTCGGCCAGAGCTGGACCGCTTCGGGCCGCATCGGGCTGGCCGGCTATGTGCTGGGCGTGCATGGCAGCGTCTTCGTGCTGGCGGCATTGGGGCTGGCCATCCGCCACCATCGCTGGCACCTCAAGGACCTGTGGCAACGCCGGGGAGCCACCGCATGAAGACACTGCGCAGACTGATCTACCGCGACACCGTCAGTGCCATCGGCTTTGTGGCCCTGGCGTTTCTGGCGCTGTTCTTTTTCTTTGACCTGCTCGACGAGATGGGCGATGTGGGCCGCACCGTGGGCGATACCACCTACACCGTCTGGCATGCCTTGCTGGCCGTGTCCCTGGGCATCCCGAACCATTTGTACGAACTGCTGCCGATTGCCGTGCTGATCGGCAGCATCTTTGTGATGGCCCGATTTGCGCAAAGCTCGGAGTTCACCATCATGCGCACCAGCGGCCTGGGGCCCTGGCTGGCGCTGCGCACCATGCTGCTGCTGGGCGTCTGCTTTGTGGTACTGACAGTGGCGGTCGGCGACTACATTGCGCCCGCCGCCGAGCGCATGGCCCTGGTGGCCAAGGCCAAGTACCTGGGCAAGACCTCGACCACCGGCTCCACCGGCGCCTGGCTCAAGGAAAAAAACAATGGCAACACGCTGGCCGTCAATGTCCGTTCCGTGCGCGCCGACGGTGCCCTGCAGGGCATCCGTGTGTTCCAGTTCGATGGTCAGGGCCGCATGGTGCTGCAAATCCATGCCGACAGTGGGCAGGTGCAAAGCACTGCCACCGCCTGGGACCTGACGAATGCCCGCATCGCGCGTTTCCGCTACACGCCTGACGCCCAGGGTGCCGAAACAGCCCAGGTCACGCGCGAGCAGGCGCCCAGCCTGGAATGGCCCACCAGCATCACCAGCGAAATGCTGGTGGCCGCCGTGCACAAGCCCGATCGCATGCCGACCCTGGAGCTGTTCCAGTTCATCCAGCACCTGAAGGCCAATGACCAGTCGGCGCAGAAGTACGAAATCGAGTTCTGGCGCAAGGTTTTCTATCCCCTGAGCTGCCTGGTCATGGTGGTGCTGGCCCTGCCCTTTGCCTACCTGCACTTCCGCTCCGGCGGCATTGCCGGCTACGTCTTCGGCGGCGTGATGGCCGGCATCAGCTTCTTCCTGCTGAACAACGTGTTCGGCTATGCCGGCAACCTGCAGAACTGGTCACCCATGCTGACCGCAGCGGCGCCGGGGCTGATCTACTCAATATTGTCTTTGGGGGCCTTTGCATGGCTGGTGATTCGCCGATGAGCACGCCGTTGTCACAGCGCGGCATCGTCTTCTTTGCCCATGGCTCGCGCGATCCGCAGTGGCGCCTGCCGATTGAGGCGGTGGCGCAGCAACTGCTGCGGCAACACCCGCAGGCACGCTGCTGCACGGCCTACTTGGAACTGACCGAGCCCGACCTGCCCACGGCCGCCAGCGACCTGGTGGCCCAGGGCTGCACCCACATCACCGTGCTGCCGATGTTCCTGGGCACCGGCCGCCACGCGCGCCAGGACCTGCCGGTGCTGGTGGCCGGATTGCGAGACCAGCACCCCCAGGTGCAGTTCGAGGTGGCCACCGCCGTCGGCGAAGACCCGCGCCTGACGGCCTTGCTGGCCGAGATGGCACAGCAATACATCGCATAAAACAAGACACCTTTAGACATTTACTTCATAATAATGAAAGCATCGTTGCTTTCATCCTGTTATGAACCTCCACCAATTCCGTTTCGTCCAAGAAGCTGCGCGCCGCAACCTCAACCTCACCGAGGCGGCCAAGGCCCTGCACACCTCGCAACCCGGTGTCTCCAAGGCCATCATCGAGCTGGAAGAGGAATTGGGGGTGGACATCTTTGCCCGCCACGGCAAGCGCCTCAAGCGCATCACCGAACCCGGCCAGCATGTGCTCAAGAGCATCGAGCTGATCATGCGCGAGGTGGGCAACCTCAAGCGCATCGGCGAGCAGTTCAGCGCCCAGGACAGCGGCACGCTCAGCATCGCCACCACCCACACCCAGGCGCGCTACGTGCTGCCCAAAGCCGTGGCCAAGCTGCGCGATGCCTATCCCAAGGTCACCATCAGCCTGCACCAGGCCACGCCGCACGAAGTGGCGCGCATGGTGCTGGACGAGGTGGCCGAGGTCGGCATGGCCACCGAGTCCCTGGCGGATTACCCCGATCTGGTCACCCTGCCCTGCTACGAATGGCAGCACGTGCTGGTCTGCCCAGCGGCCACCCACTGGCCACCAAAGAACGCATCGGCCTGGACGATCTGGCCGGTGAACCGCTGATCACCTACCACCCCTCCTTCACCGGGCGTGGCAAGGTCGATGCAGCTTTTGCGACGCGCAAGATCGAGCCACGCATCGTGCTCGAAGCCATCGACTCCGACGTGATCAAGACCTATGTGCGCCTGGGCCTGGGCATCGGCATCGTGGCCGAAATGGCGATGCGCGAAGACCTGGGCCCCGACCTGGTGTCGCGCCCCATGGGCCACCTGTTCGGCCAGAGCGTGGCGCGCGTCGCCTTCAAGCGCGGCGCCTACCTGCGCAACTTCGTCTACAAGTTTGCCGAAACCTTGAGTGACCGCCTCTCGCGCGACCTGATCCTGCGCGCCATGAGCGGCCACGTGAATGACTACGAGCTCTGATCCCCTTTCCCAGAAACAGGTGCCTTGCGGGCACCTTTTTTACGCCATGACCGTGACTTCCCCCGCCCAGACCCCGGCCTTTCCCAGCAAGCTGCCCCAGGTGGGCACCACCATTTTTTCCGTCATGTCGGCCCTGGCCCAGCAGCACCAGGCCGTCAACCTGGGCCAGGGCTTCCCGGACTTCGGTTGCGACCCGGCGCTGATCGATGCCGTCACTGCCGCCATGCAGGCCGGCCACAACCAGTACCCGCCCATGCCTGGCATGCCGCAGTTGCGCGAGGCCGTGGCCGCAAAAATTGAAGCACTGCACGGCCGCCACTACGACGCCAACGCCGAAATCACCATCACCGCCGGTGCCACCCAGGCCATCCTGACAGCCATTCTGGCCACCGTGCATGCCGGCGATGAGGTCATCGTGCTGGACCCCTGCTACGACAGCTACGCCCCGAACATCGCGCTGGCCGGTGGGGTGATCGTGCGCGTGCCGCTCACGCCCATCAGCTTCCGTCCGGACTTCGCCAAGATCGCCGCAGCCATCACGCCCAAAACGCGGCTGCTGATCATCAACAGCCCGCACAACCCCAGCGCCACCATCTGGACCGCCGACGAAATGCGCCAGCTCGAAGCCCTGCTGGCGCCCACCAACGTGCTGCTGATCAGTGACGAGGTGTACGAGCACATGGTCTTCGACGGCGCCCAGCACGAAAGCGCCGCGCGTTTCCCCGGACTGGCCGCGCGCGCCTTCATCGTCTCCAGCTTTGGCAAGACCTACCACGTCACAGGCTGGAAGGTGGGCACCGTGGCGGCGCCTGCCGCGCTGACGGCCGAATTCCGCAAGGTGCACCAGTTCAACGTGTTCACGGTGAACACGCCGATGCAGGTCGGCCTGGCCACCTATATGCAGAACCCGGCGCCGTACCTGGAGCTGTCCGCCTTCTACCAGCGCAAGCGCGACCTGTTTGCCCAGGGGCTGGCACAGACGCGCCTGAAGCTGCTGCCCACCACGGGCACCTACTTTCAGTGCGTGGACATCTCGGGCGTCACCACCCTGAGCGAATCCGACTTCTGCCAGTGGCTGGTGCGGGAAGTGGGCGTGGCCGCCATCCCGCTGTCGGCCTTCTACGGCGACGGCTTCGACCAGAAGGTGGTGCGTTTTTGCTTCGCCAAGCAAGATGCCACCTTGCTGGCCGCGCTGGAGCGCCTGCGCAAGCTCTGACGCCGCCATCCCCAGCTGCCTGCATCCCGGTCCTTCGCGAAAGCCTGCCCCATGAAAATTGTGATCGCCCCCGACTCCTACAAGGAAAGCCTGTCCGCGCTGGAAGTCGCCACGCAGATCGAACTGGGCTGGCTGGAGGTGTTTCCTGAGGCGCAGTGCCTCAAGATCCCCATGGCCGATGGCGGCGAGGGCACGGTGCAGGCCATGGTGGAAGCCACCCAGGGCCGCCGCGTGGACGTGATCGTGACCGGCCCCCTGGGCGAACCCGTCACGGGCCTTTATGGCCTGTCCGGTGACGGTCACACGGCCGTGATCGAAATGGCCGCCGCCAGCGGCCTGGCCCTGGTGCCACCCGCGCAGCGCAATCCCCTGGTGACCACCAGCTACGGCACGGGCGAGCTGATCGCCGCTGCCCTGGATGCCGGTGCGCGCCACCTGATCCTGGGGATTGGCGGCAGCGCCACCAACGATGGCGGGGCCGGCATGCTGCAGGCCCTGGGCGTGCGGTTGCTGGATGCACAAGGGGCCGAGCTGGCACGCGGCGGCGCGGCCCTGGCCCAGCTGGACCGCATCGACACCTCCAGACTGGACGCGCGCCTGACCACCTGCCGCATCGACGTCGCCTGCGACGTGGACAACCCGCTGACCGGCCCGCGCGGTGCCTCGGCCATCTTTGGTCCACAAAAAGGTGCCACGCCGGACATGGTGGCCGCCCTGGATGCCAGCCTGCAGCACTGGGCCGCCATCCTGCGGCGTGACTTGGGGGCGGACGTGGAAGGGATTGCGGGTGCCGGTGCCGCCGGTGGCATGGGCGCTGCCCTGCTGGCCGTGCTCCAAGGCCGGTTGCGCCCCGGCTGCGAGATCATTGCCCAGGCCGTGGGCCTGGACGCCGCCGTGCGCGATGCCGACCTGGTCATCACCGGCGAGGGGCGCATCGACGAGCAGACCATCTTTGGCAAGACCCCGTTCGGGGTGGCGACCGTGGCCAAACGCTACGGCAAACCCGTGATTGGCATGGCCGGCAGCCTGGGCCGCAATGCCCAGGTGGTGCATGCGCACGGCATCGATGCCATCTGCAGTGTGCTCAGCCGTCCGTGCAGCATCGAGGACGCCATCGCCGAAGCGGCCCACAACGTGCGCAGCACCGCACGCAATGTGGCTGCGCTGCTGGCCATGGGCCAGGCCTTGCGCACCTGAACGGTCCTCTGCACAAAAAAGGGAGCTGCTTGCGCGCTCCCTGTTTGGCTTTAAGCCACTTTTTACTCATAATTCCCAGGTCCTGTCACCTGGCACAGGCGGTCGACAGCCGTCATGTGCAGGCCTAAGGCGCAGGCGCCCACCACGTGGCCCGGCGCGATCCGGGTGGCATGGCCTGCGGTGTCGGCATTCCTGCCATGCCGCGAAGAAGCTGACGGCGCTGACGCCATCCGGCTTGCGGGCCTGCGGTGGCCGCCGCTGCGAACGCGCAACCATCTGCGGCCAGCCATGGGTGGCGGAATCCACAGGACAGCCAGGTGAAGGGACGAATCCGGCAAGGGAGGGCAGGCGCCACAGTTTTCGTCGATTGGCTGTGACCGTGTGCGCCCCCTCAGGCCCAGGCCGCCGATGCATGGCCGTGCTGCACAAAAAACGGTCGACCACCCCCTACGCTGTGACGATTTACTTTGGCAAAGCAAGCGTCGGGCCGCTTGAAGCCTTGGCTGCTTGCCGCAGCCAAGGCCACCAGGCTTAAGCGCTCTCCAGTTGGCGATGGCCCTGGCCGGTACGGAACAGCGAGACCGCCTCCATCAAGCTGCTGGCCTGGACCCGCAGGCTGCCCGAGGCCCCGGCCATTTCCTCCACCAGGCCGGCATTTTGCTGGGTGGCCCGGTCCAGCTCCGAGACCGACACCGTCACCTCGCCAATCCCCTGGGTCTGGGCCCGCGACGCGGCACTGATTTCGCTGATCAGCGCGGCCACGCTCTTGACCTCGCCCACCAGCTGCGCCATGGTCACGCCGGCTTCCTGGACCTGCTCCACGCCCTGGGCCACCTGGCCCATGCTGGTATCGATCAGTTGCTTGACTTCCTTGGCGGCCTCCGCACTGCGCTGCGCCAGCATGCGCACCTCGGCGGCCACCACGGCAAACCCACGCCCCTGTTCGCCCGCACGTGCGGCCTCGACCGCGGCATTCAGGGCCAGCAGGTTGGTCTGGAAGGCGATGCCATCGATCACGCCGATGATGCTTTCGATGCGGCGGGAACCTGCGGCAATGTCCTCCATGGTCTGGACCACGCCACCCACCACCTGGCCGCCGTGCTCGGCCGATTGGCTGGCCGTGGCCGCCAGGCTGGTGGCCTGCTGCGCATGCTCGGCGTTCTGCACCACGGTGCCATGCAGCTGCTCCATCGTGGCCGAGCTGTGCTGCAGCCGCGTGGCCTGCAGCTCCGTGCGCTGCGCCAGGTCGGTGTTGCTGGAGTCGATCTGTGCCGAGCTGGCGGCAATCGTTTCGGCCGAGGTGCGCACCTGCCGCACGATCTGCGCCAGCGCCGTCTGCATTTCGGCCAGCGAAGCCAGCACGCTGCTGTGGTGCACGCCCGCGTCCAGCGTCACCTCGTTCAACTCGCCAGCCGCCACGCGCTTGGCCACGGCCCGCAGCTCGGCCGGATCCGCCCCCAGCGCCCGCATCAGGCTGCGGATGATGCGCCAAGCCAGTACGCCGGCCATCGCCAGGGCCAGGGCGCAGGCCGAGAGCAAGGCGGTCTTGGTGGAGCCATAGGCCTGCGCCGCCACCTCGACGTTGGCATCGCCCCGCTCACGGATGTAGACCACATAGGCACTGGTCTTGCGCACCAGCTCGGCCAGCAAGGGGCGGCATTCGTCCGTCAGTTTACGGATGGCCGCCTCGCGCTGGTCCTTCAGGGCCATGTCGACAATCGCCAAAGCCACGAGGCCATACTGTCCCTCGATCTGCTCGACAGCGGCAAACAGCGCCCGTTCGTCGCTCGACACGTCCGGGGCATGCACCAGGGTGCGCAAGCGCCCCAGGCGCTCTTGCATGCGCTCGTGGGCCTGCATCACGGCATTTTTCTCGGCCTCGATGTCGGCCGGCGCAGTCACCAGCAGGAGATTGCGGGCCGCCACGGCGCGCGCATCGGCGGCGGCCTGCAGTTCACTCGCCAGGCCGGCACGCCGAAAGTCGTTGGACACAAAATGCTCGAAACTGCCCTGGGTCACAGCAATCCCGCGCACCGCCATGCCCGACAGGCCGAAAAGGATCAGCATCAGAAGCGCAAAAGACAAGATCAGCTTGTTTTTGATTGACATTTTTTAATCTGTTTTCCAGAAATTGAATCCGTTGCACACCGACACCATCGGTGCGTCGGCCGAGCCAGCCCACTGGCCCGGCACACGCTGGCTGCGCCCCCTGGGCACCAGCGCATTCCTACGCGGCACAGCCGATGGCAGGGCCATCCGCAGAACGTGGCGCCCTATCGAGCACCTGTCGCCGTCCGTGGCCAGAGCATACAGCGCATCTCCCTCTTCCAACCCAACCTTTCACCATGCAGCCAGCCGCACACCCTTGTGCTGCATGGATGACTGGCAGGTGCTGCGCCATGTTTCACGCATGGCTTGGGTCTTAATGTATTGGACAAAACTATTTTTGTCCTAGACAATTATGGCTATACCTTGAATTGTCTATGTCTATCCGCACCGCTTCCAGCAATCCAGCGTACCGCCGCGATGGGGGCACACCGCCACCCATGGCCGTACAGCCATGCCCAGACACAGTGGCGCAGGACCGCGTGGGCGACGGAAATAGACGCTATGGTTTTTGTTGCGCGAAAGGACCTAGGCAAGCCCATGCAAGGCTGCTGACGACCATGTCTACAGGGCGATGCCTGGTGGCTGCCAGTGCGCACTGTCTGCGAATGTGGGGGACTGGACCAACGGGCTGGTTTGGCGTGACGGGCTGCGCACCGTGCCATGCCTGGCCTGAATTTGTCCAAGACAAAGAGGCACAGCTGCATCGCCCTGCATGCCCCCCAACATGGCAGGGGCGGATTGTCCCGGATCGCCCCCGCACAGGGAGTCAGGCTGTCACACACCCACGGGCACCGGTAGGTCTATCGCCTTGCCCAAGTGGATCGCGGACCACTGTGGTGTACGCGACCGCTGGGTACGCCCAGGCCCGATGGCGCATCCAACAGGTTGGGAGCACATCGCGCCAAGGCGGCACTCACCACCTGAGTGCAACAACTGCCCCCACACAGCCTGCCTGTGCGCGGTCCTGCGCATATGCAGGGTGTCGGCCAATACGCTCCGCAGGGAAGCCAGACAGCCGCGCATTGGCGACACCCCATGCCGGGGCTCAGCGCTTTGCTCCAGACAGGCTTTGCCGTGATCGCGTGGCCATCACGGCCCTGCCCCCAATACCTTGACCGATAGAAGCACCTCACAGACATGCAGCACCTGACACGCCCACTGCCACACCAGCCCGCCGCACCGACAGCGCGCCCACGCTTGCTGCGCTGGCTGGCCTCCGCACTCCTCGGGGCCGCCCTGCTGACAGGCTGCGCCAGCACCAGCCCGCCACCGGGGCTGCGGCCCGTCACGGGCTTCGATCTGCAGCGCTACCAGGGCCGCTGGTACGAGCTGGCGCGGCTGGACCACGCCTTCGAGCGCGGCATGCGCGATGTGTCGGCCACCTACACCCCGCAGCCCGACGGCAGCGTGCAGGTGATCAACCGTGGCCGGCAGGCCGCCACCGGCCAGTGGCGCGAGGCTGTCGGCAAGGCGCTGTTCACCGGTCCGAGCAGCACCGCCTCCCTCAAGGTGTCCTTCTTTGGTCCCTTCTATGGCGGCTACCACGTCGTGGGCCTGGACGCCGACTACCGCTGGGCGCTGGTGGTCGGCCCCGATACCGGCTATGCCTGGATTCTGGCGCGCGACACCCAATTGCCCCGTGCCACGTTGCAGCGCATCGTGGCGCAGGCCCAGTCCCTCGGCATTGACACACAGGCTTTGATTTGGGTGGAGCACACCGACACGGCCTCCCCCACACCGGCACAACCATGACCAGCACCGCAATTTCCCCCTCCGTTGAACCCGCCACAGTCGCCATCGTCGGCGCCGGCCTGGCAGGCCTGGCCTGTGCCCAGGCCCTGGCCCACGCAGGCCACAGCGTGCACGTGTTCGACAAAAGCCGTGGCCCCTCGGGCCGCATGAGCACGCGCCGCAGCAGCGATGGTGCGACGGATTGGAGGTGCGACCACGGCGCCCAATACTTCACCGCACGCCACGCCGATTTCCGGGCCCAGGTTGCCAGCTGGGAGCAAGCCGGCGCCGCAGCCCCGTGGACCGCCCGCATCGGCACGCACGATGGGCAAGGCTTCACGCTGCAGGCCAGCACGGTGCAGCGCTTTGTCGGCACCCCGCGCATGACCTCCCCGGCAGCCCAGCTGGTGCGCAGCCTGCAGACTCTGGACCAGCCGGTGCGCTTTCAGTGGCAAACCACGGTCCAGCCGCTGCAGGCGCATACCGGCGATGGGTGGCTGCTGCACAGCCCCGAGCACGGTAGCGAGCCCCAGCGCTACCAGACCGTGCTGCTGGCTGTACCTGCCCCACAGGCCGCGCCCCTGCTGACGGGTGTAGCCCCGCATGCCGCCGACCTGGCGCGCAGCGCCCGCATGCGGGCCTGCTGGTCGGTCATGGTGCGCTGCCCCCAGCCGGTGCCCCTGCCCGTGGACGGCTGCTTTGTCGAGCACAGCCCCCTGCGCTGGATCGCACGCGACAGCAGCAAGCCCGGGCGCAACGGCCCCGAAACCTGGCTGCTGCATGCCACCCACACCTGGAGCGAGGCGCATGTGGAAGACGACGCTGCCTCGGTCACGGCCACGCTGCTGCAGGCCTTTGCACAGCTGGGCGGCCCCGAGCCGGCCAGCGTGCAGGCCACCGCCCACCGCTGGCGCTACGCCGACACCGCCCCGCCACTGAACGTGGACTGCTGGTGGCAGCCGGAGGCCGGGCTGGGCCTGTGCGGCGACTGGCTGCACAGCGGCAACGTGGAAGGCGCCTGGCTCAGCGGCCTCAGCCTGGCCCAGCGGGTGCACGCCACGCTGCACGCCCACGCAGATTAAGCACCAGGCAGCACACCATGCACCGCAAACCCCATCTGCCCGCCAAGCCCTGCCAGTGCTGCGGCGCCCGTTTGCCTGGCGCAAGAAATGGGCCCAGGTGTGGGAAGAGGTGAAGTACTGCTCCGAGCGCTGCCGCCGCCAGCGCAAGCCGCCGCCTTCGCCCGGAGCACAGCCATGAGCACGGTGCTGGTGTGGCTGCGCCACGACCTGCGCCTGCACGACCAGCCCGTGCTGCAGGCCGCAGGCCAGCTGGGGGCGCAGCACCTGCTGCCCGTGGTGTGCCTGCCCGATGTGCAAGCCAGCACCCCCTGGGGCTTTGACCGCATCGGTCCGCACCGCCGCGCCTGGCTGGCCAATACCCTTCAAAACCTGCTCCAGCGCTTTCAGAACCTGGGCTCTCAGCTATGGATTCTGAATCAGCCGGCAGCCACCGCCCTGCCTGCGCTGGCGCGGGCCGTGGGGGCTACCACCCTCGTCTGCGAGGACATCGCCGCCCCCGAGGAGCAGGCCGAAGTTGCCGCCCTGCGCGCTGCGGGCCTGCAGGTGCACACCGTGTGGCACAGCAGCCTGCTGCACCCCGACCAGTTGCCGTGGCCGGTGGCGCAGTTGCCTGCCGTGTTCACGCCGTTTCGCCAAGCGATTGAGCGTGCCGGGCTGCAACCCGCAGCACCCCTGCCAGTACCGGCCGCACTGCCCCCCTTGCCACCTGAGTTGCCGACGGCACCCCCAGGCGCACCAGCGCAAGCCCTGGCTGAATTGGCCGGGCTGCCCCCGGCTGCCGATGCACGCAGCGCCTTCCCCTACCTGCAAGGCCATCTGCACGGCGGGGAGTCAGCCGCGCTGGCCCACCTGCGCCAGTATCTGGAACGCGGGCTGCCCCACAGCTACCAGCGCACGCGCAACGGCCTGGTGGGGCTGGACTACTCCAGCAAATGGTCGCCCTGGCTGGCCACGGGGGCGCTCTCGCCGCGCCAAGCCATCGCCCAGCTGCGGCAGTTTGAAGCCACACACGGCGCCAGCGATGGCAGCTACTGGCTGTGGTTTGAGCTGCTGTGGCGCGATTACTTCCGCTTTCTGCACCTGCAGCATGGCCACACGCTGTACCGGGCGCGTGGTCTGGGCCCGGCGCAGGCCACGCCCCACAATGACCAGCACTTTGCCGCCTGGTGCGCCGGGCAGACGGGCCAGCCCCTGGTTGACGCCGCCATGCGCGAGCTGGCGGCCACCGGCTATCTCAGCAACCGCCTGCGCCAGGTGGCGGCCAGCTATCTGATCCACGACCTGGGCTGCGACTGGCGCGCTGGTGCCGCCTGGTTTGAGGCACAGCTGCTGGACTATGACGTGTACAGCAACCAGGGCAACTGGCTGTACATCGCCGGGCGGGGCACCGACCCACGCGGTGGGCGCCGCTTTGACCCCGTCAAACAGGCCGCCACCTACGACCCCGACGGGGCCTACGTGCGCCTGTGGGGCACGGCATGAGCAACACCCGCACACCCACCCCCACCGCCCCGCACGGCGCACACACCCTGCGCCTGCTGCTGGGCGACCAGCTCAACCCGCAGCACAGCTGGTTCCAGCAGGTGGATGCGCAGGTGGTCTACGTGCTGATGGAAGTGCGCCAGGAAACCGACTACGTGCTGCACCACGCACAGAAAATTCTGGCCATCTTTGCCGCCATGCGCGATCTGGCGCACCAGCTGCGCACTGCGGGCCACCGCGTGCGCTATGTGGCGCTTGACGACGCCAGCAACCGCCAATCCATCCCCGACAACCTGACTGCATTGGCCGCGCACTACGGCGCCCACACGGTGCAATGGCAGCAGCCCGACGAATGGCGGCTCGACGCCCAGTTGCAGGACTGGGCCCGCACCACCCCACTGCACTGCAGCGTGGTAGACAGCGAACACTTTCTGACGGCGCGGAACGATCTGGCCACCCAGATGCACGGGCGCCGCCAGTGGCTGATGGAGCATTTCTACCGCGGCATGCGCCGCCGCTACCGCCTGCTGCTGGACGAGCACGATCAGCCCGCAGACGGTCAGTGGAATTTTGACCATGACAACCGCAAGCCCTGGCCCGGCACCCCGCCAGAGCCTGCGGACTGGCGCCCCACGCACGACCACCGCACACTGTGGGCCATGCTGCAGCGCTGCTGCATCCACAGCTTTGGCGAGCCGCAGGCCGACGCCGTGCGCTGGCCGCTGAACCGTGCCGAGGCACTGGCCTGTCTGGAGGCCTTCATCACCCACGCCCTGCCGCACTTTGGCGACTATGAAGACGCCATGGCCAGCCAGGCCCCGCGCCTGTTCCATTCGCTGCTCTCCTTTGCGCTGAACGTAAAGATGCTGCACCCGCTGGAGGTGCTGCAGCGCGCCGAGGTCGCCTGGCGCACCGGGCAGGTCCCGCTGGCCGCAGTGGAAGGCTTTGTGCGCCAGATTCTGGGCTGGCGCGAGTACGTGCGCGGCATCTACTGGGCGCACATGCCGGGCTACGAGCAGCGCAATGCGCTGGACCACCAACTGCCGCTGCCGCACTGGTTCTGGAGCGGGGACACGGACATGCGCTGTCTGCAACTGTCGATTCGCCAGTCGCTGCAGACCGCCCATGCCCACCACATCCAGCGGCTGATGGTGATCGGCAACTTTGCCCTGCTGGCGGGGCTGGACCCGGCCGCGCTGCACCGCTGGTACCTGGGCATCTACATCGATGCCTTCGAATGGGTGGAGCTGCCCAACACCCTGGGCATGAGCCAGCGCGCCGATGGCGGCCTGATCGCCACCAAGCCCTATGTCAGCAGCGCGGCTTACCTGCAGCGCATGGGCGACTATTGCCAGGGCTGCGCCTACAACCCCAAGCTCAAGACCGGCCCGCGCGCCTGCCCCTTCAACGCCCTGTACTGGGACTTTTTTGCGCGCCATGCCGAGACACTGGGCAGCAACCACCGGCTGGCGCTGGTGTACCGCCAGTGGCAAAAATGCCGCACGAGCAGCAAACCGCCCTGCAAGCGCACGCACAGCAGGTGCGCCAGCAGCTCGCTACCCTGTAACCACAACCCCACTCCACAAGGCCTGCCATGCAATCCCTGCCCACTGGTTACCAAGCCCTCATCCTGGGGGCCACTGGCGCCATCGGCGGTGCCCTGGCCGCGCAGCTGGCCGCGGACCCACGCTGTGCCCAGGTGGTTGCCCTGAGCCGCCAGAGCACGCCTGCGATGGATTTTGAACAACCGCAGAGCATTGCCACTGCCGCCGAGGCGCTGCGCCCGCAAGGGCCCTGGCACCTGATCGTGGTCGCCACCGGCATGCTCAGTGGCCCCACCGGCGGTCCCGAAAAACGCCTGACCGACCTGAATGCCACGCACCTAGCGGCCAGCTTTGCCACCAACACCATCGGCCCGGCCCTGGCGCTGGCGCATTTCGCGCCGCAGCTGGCCAAGGGGGAGCGCAGCCTGCTGGCGGTGCTGTCGGCCAAGGTGGGCAGCATCGGCGACAACCGCCTGGGCGGCTGGTACAGCTACCGCGCCTCCAAGGCCGCGCTGAACATGCTGCTCAAGACCGCCGCGATCGAAGTGGCGCGCACCCACCCCCAGGCCGTGCTGGCGGCGCTGCACCCCGGCACGGTGGATTCGGCGCTGTCGGCACCGTTTCGCGGGGCGCAGATCGGCCGTGGACCTGCGGCGGCCGCGCAGGACCTGCTGGCGGTGCTGGATCGCCTGCAACCCCAAGACAGCGGCGGCTTCTGGGCCTACGATGGTCAACGCCTGCCCTGGTAAGCCCTTCGCCCACTTTGCACCAAGGAGAACCCCATGCGCATCCTGCTGACTGGCGGCACCGGCCTGATTGGACAAGCCCTGTGCCAGCACTGGCAACGCCAAGGCCACGAACTCTGGGTCTGGAGCCGCGAACCGCACAAGGTGGCAGCCCTGTGCAGCGGTGCCCGCGGCATAGCCCACCTGCACGAACTGGAAGGTACATCGCTGGACGCGGTGGTGAACCTGGCCGGCGCCCCGATTGCAGACCGCCCCTGGACCACATCGCGCCGCCAGGTGCTGTGGCGCAGCCGCGTCGAGCTGACACGGACCCTGGTGGACTGGATGGCGCAGCAGCCCCAGCCGCCGCGTGTGCTGCTGTCGGGCTCGGCAGTGGGCTGGTACGGCGATGGTGGCGACGCCTGGCTGGATGAAAGCAGCCCGGCCGGTGCGGCCGATTTTGGCAGCCAGCTGTGCATCGCCTGGGAGCAAGAGGCCGAGCACGCGCGCCGCTTCGGCGTGCGCGTGGCCCTGGTGCGCACCGCACCGGTCCTGGCCCCCCGGGGCGGCATGCTGGCGCGGCTACTGCCCCCGTTCAAGCTGGGCCTCGGGGGCAGACTGGGTGATGGCCAGCAGTGGATGCCCTGGATTCACCTGGACGACCAAGTCCGGCTGATGGACCACCTGTTGCACCACGCAGACTGCAGCGGCCCCTTCAATGCCTGCGCGCCGGAGGCCGTGCGCAACGCCACCTTCACCCAGACCCTGGCCACCGCCCTGCACCGCCCGGCCTGGCTGCCGGCACCGGCCTGGGCGCTGCGCATGGCGCTGGGCGAAATGTCCGTGCTGCTGCTGGGCGGCCAGCGCCTGCGTCCCCAACGCGCGCAGGCCGCGGGATTTGCGTGGCAGCACCCCACGCTGGCGGGCGCCTTGGACCAGTTGCTGCACCCACCGGGTGCCTGATCCGCAGCCCGCGCGCGCGGCCACTGGCAGCCACCGACTGCGCCTGTCGGGGATTCTCTGGGCCAGCACCGCCCGCCTGGCGCTGCCACTCGGGCAGTGATCAAGCACCCTCGCGTATGCCTACGCACGGACTGTGCGGGCGCTTGCGGCCCCTCATTTGCGCGGGGCGACGCATCACGCTGCAGCGGGGCCGCTGTGTGAGCGCTCAGGCCGCCAACAGCTGCTCGATCCAGGCCTCGGGCTGTGAAAACAGCAGGTTGGAGGGCAACAACTGCCCACGCCCGTCGATCTCAAGCAAGAACGTGGGCACGCCCCGTGCGCCCATCTGCTGCAGCCAGTGCTGGGCTTGCTGCGTGCGCGCGGCATGCGCCTGCAGCAGCTCGGCATCGGCCGCGGTCAAGCGCTGCGCCGCCTCGGCCAGCCCCAGGCCTTGCAAGATCACGGCCAGTTGGTCCAGCGACGTCACATCCTGCCCGTCGATGTAGCGCGCCTGCTGCATGGCCTTGAGCGCTGCCACCTCCTGCGTGGGGGCTGTCAACGCCACCGCCGTCAGGGCCAGGCTGATAGGGCCGCTGTCAAAGCGCTGCTGGCGATCGGCCAGCACCTGGGTGCGGTAGCGCGGCGAAAAGTGCTGACCGGTCAGTTGCTCGATGCGCTGGTCGTTCGTCCAGGCGTAGGCGGCAAAGTCGTCGTCCATGGCGCGCGAGCCGGCGCCCGAAAACATGCCGCAGGGCCACAATTTCAGTTGCAGCTGCGGCAGGGCGGCCACCTGGGCCACGACAGCCCCGGCGCCATAGCACCAGCCGCACAGCGGATCAAAGATGTAATGCAGGGTTTTGCTCATGTTCCATTCCAGTTCGTGCGGGGCCACCGGCACTGCCGCGGCCCCGCGTGGCCGCTTTACAGCAGCACGATGTCGTATTGTTCTATTCTTGCAATTTAATTCATTTAATTTCAATAACTTGCAAAAGTTTTTACTCCAAAAAATCAGCCTAGCTACACATTTAGCTACACACCAGCCATACAATGGCTTTCGCCATATTTACCAACCCACTATGGAATGAGCCCAAGCTTACTCAAGGAGGGAGATGCTATACATCCCCTTGAGCATCAGCACATATTCCATCACTTGCAGCGCCGTGTCCGTAGCCCAGTCGTTCACATCAGCTAAGTTCATGCAGGAAGGTTTCCAAAGCCCATCACACCAGCAGCAGCTGATTTCCCACTTGGTGGCCCTGATGCGCTCAAACACTGGTGGCTGCAGCTGCGCCGCTTTCCAGCGTTTTGCGATGTCCAGCTGCAGCTGAGCTGGCAACGCGCCTTCGCCTTGCAGCAGCAAGCGTAGCCCAAGCCCTGCTCCCCAGCCTTCTTGCCGTAGTTGCACCATGGTCAAGTTGGGCCATGCTGGTGCCGCACCAAATGCACGCGGCAGCTGAATCGTCAGCATGGGTTGCCCTTGGCGTAGGTGCACGGCCAGTGACAGCGGCAAAGGCTCTTTGACTCCCTGCACTTGCAGTTTGACCGACGTGGCGTTGGTCAGTTGGGCTTGCAAAGTGCGCTTCACGCATCGCCACCACGCCAGCCGTAGGTCTGGCACATCGCCCAATGCTTGAAACAGCCGTTCATGCCACGCAATGCGCCTGGCCAAAACTTTGGCACTCAGGTTCATGGCTTCGGCCATTTCTTGAATAGCCAACATGACGTGACCATGCGCAGGAGCCTGACCGAGCACCCGCCTTGCAAACGTCAGCACCCAAGGTACATCACAGCGCCCGCTGTCCAAGTGCCACAACAAAGCGTTGATCGTGTCTGGCGCTTGATGCGGTGCACCGTACACAACCGCTTGCGCATCTGCCGAATCCCACCACTGCAGCCAGTTGGCTGCATCCGTGATGTCCTGGCTTTGCAAGAATGCGACCAGGCGGCGCAAACGCTGCACGGCCTTGAGTGCAGCTACAGGTTGGGTGATTTCACCTTGCCACAGTAATACGGCCAACTCAGCATCTTCATCAGGCCCGTATTGCTGCAGCAGTGCCACCAGCCGCGCCAAGCTGCCCAAACCCAACTGGGGCACGGCACACCGTGCAAATGCCTGCCATGCAGCGGTGCGCTGGCTGATTGGCTCAACCCCCTGCAAAGCCGCATCAGCCAATTCCAGCACCATGGCTGATTGCGGCTCCATGGATGGCCTTGAGGCATGCACATAACGCCCAGCCTCGGCACAGCCATTGAAGCAGCACGGCCACTGCCCACTGAATTCATGCGGAACAGGCGTTGAGGTATCCAGTGCAGGCAACGTCATCACCGCCGCCAGCAAACGCCGGTAGCGGTACCACCTCAGGTGATAAGGGTGCATGGTCAAACTTTCAAAACAGGCACGCCGCAACGGCACCTGAGTGCAGCCTCCAAAGCCAAGCACCAGGCGCACAACGTGCACAAGGGAAATCAGAAGAAAGAGAGCGAGAAACTGAAACTCAAGCCAGCGCAATGGCCGTGCCACGGCGGCTGCGTAAACCGACTTGCACCACCTTGTCCAAGGTGGCTTTTTCTGACCAGCGGGCGTTGGTGTTGCGCAGCTTTTTGCTGCCCCAATGCTCCAGCAAGGCATTCCAAGGAGTGAGCGGCACTCCATCCATCAAGGGGTCAAGCACCAGCAAAGAATGTGGTTTGCCATCGGCATACATCACACCCACTGCCAGCACCCAATGACTGTAGCTGGGCGAAGTGAAGCGCACCAGGCACACATGGTCTGATTCCAGTGCAGCCACTGTGCGGGCCTCAACATTGCGACGCAGCTGGCGGCACAGCAGTTGCTCAGAAAACGGTGCAAACTGCTCTTTGATGGCTGCGCTGCTACAGCCGCTGAAGTACAGAGCTTGGCCCATGGCACTCACTTCCATCAGCCGTGCATCAAGGTCGCTTTCATACAGGGCATCGCGTGACACCTGGCCCAACAGCATCAAAGCCATCAACACGCAGTGGTGCCCGCAAGCCATGTCGTTTTCGCCCTGGCGCAGCAGCAGCTTGTTTTGATGGGCCATTGCACCTGAGCGGCCCACACTCAGCTGCGAGTGCAGCACAAAGCGCCGCCCCAGCATCAGTACTCCTCGGGCAACAACAGCGTGGTGCAACTGCGGTCAGCCTCCGTGATGATCCATAAGCGTTCTGCCTTGGAAATCACATACACCGACATCAGCCTGTAGCCGTACTGCAAAGCCTCAGCATTACTTTGCCGATCTTCGGTACAGATATCGCCCCAATCACCCGACACATGGCGCAGCACAAACGGCAGTGCTGTCAGTTGATGGGTTTCCAGAAGCTCCAATGCCCCAGGTGTGGCCAGTACTTGGCCCAGGGCAAACAAGGGCGTACCTGCAGCAGCCTTGTCATGAGCAGCAGGAGAAGAATCGTTCGGGCATGCGGCGGCCTGACCTGTATCAGTCATAGAAAACTCCAAAAGGGAAAAGTGAGAAAGAAGTGCCCTGTACTGCCCAACACTTCCCCCAAGGGTCATGACCTCAAATTGACAGGCATGGCTACGCCGCACAAGCGTTCAAAACGCATGCACGAGCAAGCTACCTGATCAAATCAGATGCACAAAACGGGGGAAGCTCAGGACATCGAGCGAGAGAAACAGATCGATCAATGATCGAGCGGCCGATTACGCTGTGCAACACAAGCGTAAGCTCATTTTAAACAATGCCAACATTTGAATATCAAATATATTTGATATATATAAATGGATATTTAAAAGTTAAGCTGAACCAGTGACAAATAGGCTAAATAGCAACTTCAGGCTGGTTGCAGTCGGTCAAGACCGAACGACCAATGACTGTTGATGCTCAGGGCAGTGATTGGGCTGAGGCTAGCCTAGCTAGGAATAGCTGGTCGATTCACTGTGAAATAACAAAGCACCCTAACGGGTGCTTTGTTTTCAAGTTGCCGCATTGCGAAAATTAATCCACTCGCTCAGGCTCGCCAATACTCTTCAAGAGAGAGTTGTATTGAACCTTGTCGGAGACATAGATCTTTTCCAAGACATAGTTGGCAACTTTGGCTATCTCAGGAATTTCAACAGGCTTGAAGCCTCTGTCTGGAACCGCCTCTAGGTGTGAGAGCTCGTTGTTGAGACGATTGACGAGCGTAATGGCTGTGTTTTCCTCTTCTCCAAAGAATTTCTTGATTCGCTCAAAGGAGTCGTTCTTGTCGTCTTGGTATGGAAACTTGAAGAACAAGAATGTCTCTAGGAATTTGCGCAGATTGTTGCCGAATGAATAAAAAGGCTCATGTGAAACCTTAGCGTATTGATCATTGCGGCATTTATAGATCTGATGGAATAGGTAGTTGAATTCGGTGATATGTTCTCTGAGATAGGATGGCATTAACGAAATAGCACTGGCACCACCGTTTCTCTCGATCAAGAAGTGCTGGCTGCCTCCATGGTTTTTTTCTGGTGGCAGGGAGAGCTTCTTAAGATACTTCAGAAAGTCCAAATTGTGCGTGGAGATAAACAGTTGCTTGTAGCGATACGAATTTGAGCCGTCTGGCTTCTTCACTGGCTTGGTGATCAAGCTTTCAATCAAACTGAACATGAAGAAGATGTGATTGCCATCCAAGCTTGAAATTGGATCGTCAATGTAAATGATTAATTCTTTGCCTTTGCTCTTTGGATCTTCAAGCTTGGCCATGAAGTAGCAGAATGCGATGAGCATTCGCCTTCACTGAGGTTGTAGGCCGACTTGCCGTTGCGGGTGATCTCAAACTTGACGGTCGCGTTGTCTGCACCGTCGCGCGCTTCCAGCTTGATTCCGTCATGGCCGAAGAAGTTGTTGAGCAGGGTATTGACTCGTTCCGCCCCCTTGCGCTCATCCTTCTGTTTTGCCCTCAATGTCTGGATCTCAGCCTCGGCGTCACGAATTTCTTTTTCTGCATCGGTGCAGGCCGTGCTTGCGGTGTCAGCGGTGGCCTTAAGTGTGGCAATCCGGCCAAGCTCCTTGTCATAGGTTATGGCCTCAGCAAAGGCGAACACATCAGCCAGGCGAAGTGCCTCTCTGGCACTGGTTTTGTGTTTTTCTAACGTGGCAGTCTTGCTGTTGCTCGTGCCGATCAAAGCATTTATGTCGGCAACGTGTTGATTTCCACGCAGAACTGACCCGCAATTTCCATCTCAAACTGACCCACCCTTTGGCTTGAGCCGTAAGGCTCAAGATGTGGATAAGGTTTTGTTTCTCTCCTTCTTTGTGGACGGTT
>NZ_JAZHFR010000037.1:0-32797 GCF_036541385.1 Comamonas sp. GCA5
GCCGGCCGCGTGGCGCGGCCCGCAGCTGGAGCCGCCTGCCGGTGCTGGGCGAAGACAGTGTGGTGCAACCGGCCGCCCCCAGCGTGGAGGTGGCGGCCACCGTCCCGACCGAACCACCGGCCATCCCCACCGCGGCCCCCGTGGTTGTGGCAGCAGCGGTCGCTGCCCCCGTGGTGGTGCCCCCACCCGTGGTGCGGGCGTTCCAGCCCCATCCGGACCTGGAAGAAGCCGCCATCCTCTTTGCCCATGGCGACCTGGAAGGCGCCCGCACCCGCTTGCTGGAGCAACTGGTGCAGTCACTCAGTGCCACGCCCCGGGACGAGGACAAGGTGTGCCGGCTGTGGCATGCCATGCTCGACTGGTGCCGCGCCACCGGGGACGAGGACACCTTCGAGCCCCTGGCGATCGACTATGCCGAGCACTTTGGCCGTTCGGCGCCGCTGTGGTCCTCCCTGCCGGCCCGGCTGGGCCAGACGGCCCTGGCTGGGGCGGTGCGCAAGGACCCCGGCAAGCGCCAGTTCCTGTGGTCCAGCCCTGCGCTGCTGACCGTGGGCGCGGTCACGGCCCTGCGCGCGTCCCAAGAGGATGCGCCCCAGCCCTGGTGCATGTCCTGGCTGCGGCTGGTGGCCATCGACGACGCCGCGCTGCTGCCGCTGACCCGGCTGTGCACGGCCTGGGCCGACAGCGAGGGCCAGTTCGTGCTGTCCGATGCCGGCAAGTTGCTGCAATTGCTGGAGCAACAGACCCCCGTGGGCGAGTCGCACCGTCCGGCAGCCTGGTGGCTGCTGCGCATGGCGGTGCTGCGCCTGGTGCACCGCATGGAGGCCTACGAGCAGGTGGCGCTGGACTATTGCGTGACCTACGAGGTGTCGCCACCGTCCTGGGTGGAGCCGGCGTGCCACTGCATCGTGCAGGAAGAGGGCGAGGCCGATGTCTCGGTGCTGCACGAGGCCTCCCTGCAGTCGGTGCAGGCGGGGGTGGTGGTGCCGCAGGAAGGCGCAGCCCCTGGGGCCATGCCGGTGGGGCAGGGCCTGGCCGGTGTGATCGAAGGCGATGCCCAGCCCTGGCTGGATGCCTTGGGTGCCCAGGCGCGCCGCGGGCAGGTGCTGGAGATTTCCTGCGCCAACCTCATCCGCCTGGACTTTGTGGCCGCTGGCAGCGTGCTGAACTGGGCGGCCGAGATGCAGAACCACGGCCATGAGTTGCGATTCACACAGCTGCACCAGCTGGTGGCGGAGTTCTTCCACATTATTGGCATCCACGAGCACGCCACCGTACAGGCCGTCGCCACCTGATCGGCGGATGTGTAAAAAGTGGCAGCGGCGCGCTTGCAAAGCCGCGTGCCGGCCCCATCTGCAATTGCTATGGAACAGTATCACGGCACCACCATCATCAGCGTGCGTCGGCAGACGCCCGAAGGCATCCAGGTCGCGATCGGCGGCGACGGCCAGGTCACCCTGGGCCACATCGTGGTCAAGGGCACGGCGCGCAAGGTGCGCAAGCTCTATCACGGCAAAGTGCTGGCCGGGTTTGCCGGCGCCACGGCCGACGCCTTCACGCTGTTCGAGCGTTTCGAGGCCAAGCTGGAAAAGCACCAGGGCCACCTGACGCGCGCTGCCATCGAGCTGACCAAGGAATGGCGCACCGACCGCGTGCTGCGCAAGCTGGAAGCCATGCTGGCCGTGGCCGATCACACGGCCTCGCTGATCATCACTGGCAACGGCGATGTGCTGGAGCCCGAGCAGGGCATCGTGGCGATCGGGTCGGGTGGCGCCTACGCCCATTCGGCGGCCAAGGCGCTGCTGAACAACACCGAGCTGTCGGCCGAGCACATCGTGAAGAAGTCCCTGGAGATCGCCGGCGAGCTGTGCATCTACACCAACATGAACCACACCATCGAGACGCTGTGAGCGCGGTCCGCTGGCCGGCCACGGCACCGTCGTACGCCGTTGGTGCGTGGAATTTGAATAATTGATAGCTGTTGGCGCTTGCTGCATAAGCGTCAAAGCCAGATTTGATGGATATTTTGACCATGTCCTCCATGACCCCCCAGGAAATCGTCTCCGAGCTGGACAAGCACATCGTGGGACAGGCCGGTGCCAAGCGCGCCGTGGCCATCGCGCTGCGCAACCGCTGGCGCCGCCAGCAGGTCGCCGATGGCCTGCGCCAGGAAATTACCCCCAAGAACATCCTGATGATCGGCCCCACGGGCGTGGGCAAGACCGAGATCGCACGCCGCCTGGCGCGCCTGGCTGATGCGCCCTTCATCAAGGTCGAAGCCACCAAGTTCACCGAGGTGGGCTACGTGGGCAAGGATGTGGACTCCATCATCCGTGACCTGGCCGAGATCGCCGTCAAGCAGGCGCGCGAGGGCGAGGTGAAGAAGCTGCGCATGCGCGCCGAAGATGCGGCCGAGGAGCGCATCCTCGATGTGCTGCTGCCGCAGGCGCGCACGCACGACACTGCGCCCGCCGACAACAGCACGCGCCAGATCTTCCGCAAGAAGCTGCGCGAAGGCCAGCTGGACGACAAGGAGATCGAGATCGATCTGGCCGAGGGCAAGCCCCAGCTGGAGATCATGGGCCCCCAGGGCATGGAGGAAATGGCCGAGCAACTGCGCGGCCTGTTCAGCCAGATGGGCCAGGAAAAGCGCAAGACGCGCAAGCTCAAAATCAAGGAGGCGTTCAAGCAGCTGATCGACGAGGAGGCGGCCAAGCTGGTCAACGAGGAAGAGACCAAGTCGCGCGCGCTGGCCAACCTGGAGCAGAACGGCATCGTCTTCATCGACGAGATCGACAAGGTGGCCACGCGCCAGGAAACCAGTGGCTCTGATGTCTCGCGCCAGGGCGTGCAGCGCGACCTGCTGCCCCTGGTGGAGGGCACGACCGTGTCCACCAAGTACGGCATGGTCAAGACCGACCACATCCTGTTCATCGCCTCCGGGGCCTTCCACCTGTCGCGCCCCAGCGACCTGATTCCCGAACTGCAAGGGCGCTTCCCGATCCGGGTTGAGCTCGATTCCCTGTCGGTGCAGGACTTCGAGGCCATCCTGACGCAGACCCACGCGTCCCTGGTCAAGCAGTACCAGGCGCTGCTGGAGACGGAAGGCGTCACCCTGGCCTTCACCGCCGATGGCATCACCCGCCTGGCCCACACGGCCTTCACGGTCAACGAGCGCACCGAGAACATCGGGGCGCGCCGCCTGTCCACGGTCATGGAGCGCCTGCTGGACGAAGTCAGCTTCGATGCCGTCAAGCTGGCAGGCCAGACGGTCATCATCGATGCCGCGTACGTCGATGCACGCCTGCAGATGCTGAGCCAGGACGAAGATCTGTCCAGATACATCCTGTAACTAAAAAAACAGCCTTCCCATCCCCCCGCGCGCTGCCATGGCGCCTGGGGGGATTTGTTTTGATAAAGAACGTAAATGGTGCGTAGGACGAGTGCTGCTTTTTGATGAGTGGCTAAGTGATTGAATCCAATGGGTTTTTTGCGGGTTTTCACAAGTTTGCAATTTCTAAGTCATTGATTTCATTGCAAAAGCATGTGCTTTTCCGGGTGGCGCCGGATCAAATTGCTGCTACAGTGCAAAAAAGTGCAATTAAGTGGTGAGAATTCCCTTAACCGCCCACATGCGGGCGCTCAAGGTCCAAGCAAACGGGGTGATCCATCGTGTTTCAAGGGGCGTCTTCGCTGACTCTCGATGCGAAGGGGCGGCTTTCAGTGCCGACCCGGCATCGTGACGCCCTGGTCACGCAGGCCCAAGGCCAGCTCACCATCACCAAGCACCCCCATGGCTGTCTGATGCTGTTTCCCCGCCCCGAGTGGCTGCTGTTCCGCGACCGCATCGGCCAGTTGCCGATGTCGGCCCAGTGGTGGAAGCGCATCTTCCTGGGCAACGCCATGGATGTGGACATGGACGGCACCGGGCGTGTGCTGGTCTCGCCAGAGCTGCGCCAGGCGGTCGGTCTTGAGAGAGAGGTGATCCTGCTCGGCATGGGCAATCACTTCGAGCTTTGGGATAAAGCCACTTATGAAGCCCATGAGGCGCAAGCCATGCAGGCGCCCATGCCCGATGTATTCCAAGACTTTGCTTTCTGAAAAGGGCGAGCGTTGAACCAGCCCCTCCAACACATCACAGTTTTGCTCCACGAGGCCGTCGATGCCTTGTTGGGCGGTGATCCGTCCGCGGCCGATGGCACGTATGTGGACGGAACCTTTGGCCGTGGCGGCCATTCGCGATTGATTCTCTCCCGGCTGAGCCCGCAGGGGCGGCTGATAGCCTTCGACAAGGACCCATTGGCGATTGCAGAAGCCGGGCGTATCGAAGACGCCCGTTTTTCTATCCGCCACGAAGGGTTTCGCCACATCGGCGAACTGCCGCCGGCGAGTGCCGATGGCATCCTGATGGACCTGGGTGTGAGCTCGCCCCAGATCGACCAGGCCGACCGCGGCTTCAGCTTCCGCTTTGAGGGGCCGTTGGACATGCGCATGGACACCACGCGCGGCCAGAGTGTGGCCGAGTGGCTGGCCGACGCCGAGGTGCAGCAGATCACCGATGTGATCCGTGACTATGGGGAGGAGCGCATGGCGTTCCCGATTGCCAAGGCCATCGTGGCGCACCGTGAAGCGCATGGCCCACTGCAGACCACCACGGAGCTGTCGAATCTGGTGGGCAAGATTGTGAAAAGCCGTGATGGACAGAACCCCGCCACGCGCACGTTCCAGGCCCTGCGGATTTTTATCAATGCCGAACTGGTGGAGCTCGAAGAAGCGCTGCAGGCCAGTCTGCGTGTGCTCAAGCCGGGTGGCCGCCTGGCGGTGATCAGCTTCCATTCCCTGGAAGACCGCATCGTCAAGCAGTTCATTGCCGAGCACGCCAAAGAGGTCTACGACCGCCGCACCCCGTTTGCCGCACCCAAGCCCATGCACCTGAAGGCGCTGGAGCGCATCAAGCCTGGCAAGGCCGAGGTGGACGCCAATCCGCGCTCGCGCAGCGCGGTGATGCGCGTGGCCGAACGCACCGAGGTGCCTGCATGACCACCCGCCCACAGTGGCCCAGCATCCAGGAGGCGGCATGCTGCGCCTGAACCTCTTGTTGCTGGTGGCGGTGCTGCTCAGCGGCCTGTACCTGGTCGAGACCCAGTACGAGTCGCGCCGCCTGTTCACCGAGCTGCACCGTGCGACGAACGAGGCCCGCAACCTGGAGACCGAGTACCAGCAGCTGCAGGTGGAGCTGCGCGCGCAGTCCTCGCCTTCGCGCATCGAGTCCCTGGCTGTGGCCCAGGGCTTGCAGGGGGCATCGCCCGCCATCACGCACTATGTGCGCGATGAACAACCTGCCGGAGGTGCCCGGTGAGACGCAGTCTGGCCTACACTTCCAGCCCTTTGCTGGCCAGCAAGACGCCGGCCTGGCGCAGCAAGTTCGTGATGGGCTGCATCGTGCTGGCCTTCACGGGCCTGGCCGCGCGTGCGGCCTGGGTGCAGGTGATCGACAACGATTTCTTCCAGCGCCAGGGCGAGGTCCGCTTTGCCCGGACCCTGGAGCTGTCGGCCAACCGCGGGCGTATCCTGGACCGCAATGGACTGATCCTGGCCTCCAGCGTGCCGGCGGCCAGCATCTGGTCGATCCCCGAAGACGTGGAGAAGAACACCCCGGAAGACCTGGCCAAGCTGCCCAAGCTGGCCAAGCTGATGGACATGCCCTTGGACCAGCTGAAGAAGAAGCTGGCCGAGGACAAGAGCTTTGTCTGGGTCAAGCGCCAGCTGGACTGGGATGTGGGGCTGCAGATCAAGGCCCTGGGCATCAAGGGCATCTACCAGACCCGCGAATACAAGCGCCAATACCCCGAAGGCGAAGCGGCGGCCCACATCGTGGGCTTCACGAACGTCGAGGACAAGGGCCAGGAAGGCATGGAACTGGCCTTCGAAAAGGACCTGGCGGGCAAGCCCGGTTCGCGCCGTGTGATCAAGGACCGCCTGGGGCGCGTGGTCGATGGCGTGGGCGAAGAGGTACCCCCGATCGATGGCCGCGACATCCAGCTGTCGGTCGACAGCAAGATTCAGTTCTTTGCCTACCAGAAGCTCAAGGAGCAGGTGCTGGCCCACAAGGCCGTGGGCGGCACGGTGGTGGTCATGGATGCCAAGACCGGCGAACTGCTGGCCCTGGCCAACTACCCCAGCTTCAACCCGTCGAACCGCAAGCACTTGACCGGGGAGCAGCTGCGCAACCGCGCCATCACCGACGTGTTCGAGCCGGGCTCGACCATGAAGCCGATCACGGTCGGTATCGCCCTGGAGAGCGGCAAGTTCAAGCCCTCGACGATCGTAGACACCACGCCCGGGCGCATCAATGTGACCGGCTCCACCATTTCCGACACGCACAACTACGGGGTGCTGACGGTCGAGGGGGTGATCCAGAAGTCCAGCAACGTGGGCACGACCAAGATCTCCCAGCAGCTCACTGCGCAGGAAATGTGGGAGACGTTCTCGGCCGTGGGCTTCGGCCAGAAGCCGCAGATCGCCTTCCCCGGCGCGGCCAGTGGCCGTCTGCGCCCCTACAAGACCTGGCGTCCGGTGGAGCAGGCCACCATGTCCTACGGCTATGGCCTGTCGGCCAGCTTGCTGCAGATGTCGCGTTCCTACACCGTGTTTTCGAACGGCGGCAAGGTGATCCCTGCCACCATGCTGAAACTGGACAGGCCCCCCGTGGGCGTGCCGGTGTTTTCCGAGAAGACCGCCGAGCAGGTGCGCAAGATGCTGGCCCTGGCCACCGGCCCGGGCGGGACGGGGCAGCGCGCGCAGACGGTCGGGTATTCCGTGGGTGGCAAGTCAGGTACCGCCCGCAAGCAAGTGGGCAAAAGCTATGCCCAAGGAAAATACCGCGCTTGGTTTACCGGTATGGCGCCGATTGAAGATCCGCGCGTGATTGTGGCAGTGATGGTGGACGAGCCCAGCAACGGCACCTATTACGGGGGCACGGTGGCAGCGCCCGTCTTCAGCACGGTGGTGCAGCAGAGCTTGCGTCTCTTGGGGGTGGCGCCCGACATGGCGGTACAGCCGCAAATCGTCGCCAACCCCGTGGAGGAATCGCTGTGAGTCGCGCCCCTGAGTTTTTGCAGGATCTGCCCCAGGCCCTGGCCTGGCTGCGCGCCCGCGTCACCGGCCAACTGCGTACCGACAGCCGCCAGGTGCAACCCGGGGATGGTTTCATCGCCTGGCCGGGCGGCGTGACCGACGGGCGCCAGCATGTGGCCTCGGCCATCGCACGCGGGGCGGTCGCGTGCCTGGTTGAGCACGACGGCGTGGAGGCCTTCAGCCTGCCCGGCGCGGTGGCCAGCTACCGTGGCTTGAAGGCCGCCACGGCCGATCTGGCGGCGCAATGGTGTCAGCACCCCTCGCAGCAGCTGCGGGTGGTCGCCGTCACCGGCACCAACGGCAAGACTTCCACCGCCTGGTGGCTGGCACATGCGCTGGCCGGGTTCCAGCTGCAAGGCCGCCAGGGCTGTGCCATGGTGGGCACGCTGGGCATCGGCGTGCCGCCCCAGGTGGTCAGCACGGGCATGACCACGCCCGACCCCGTCTGCCTGCAGTATGCGTTTGCCGATTACGTGCAGCAGGGTCTGGCCGCGTGTGCGATCGAAGCCTCGTCCATCGGCATCGAGGAGCACCGCCTGGATGGTACGCACATCCACACCGCGGTGTTCACCAATTTCACGCAGGACCACCTGGACTACCACGGCAGCATGGCGGCTTATTGGCAAGCCAAGGCCAAGCTGTTTGCCTGGGCAGGCCTGCAGGTGGCTGTGCTCAACGTCGACGATGCCCATGGGCAGTTGCTGGCGCAGCAGCTGCAGGGGCGCGCAGGCCTGGATCTGTGGACCGTGGCGGTGAATGCCCCGGCACGCTTGCGGGCCACGGACGTGCGCCATGGACTGCAGGGGCTGTGCTTCGAGGTACAGGAAGCCGGGCAGTCTGTGACCATGACCACCCAGATGATCGGCCAGTACAACGTCAGCAACATGCTGGGCGTGCTGGCCGTGCTGCGCAGCTGGGGCTGGACGCTGCCGGACGCCGTGGCCTTGTGCCAGGGGCTGGCGCCGGTGCCAGGGCGCATGCAGCAGATTGCCCAGGCTGATCAGCCCCTGGTGGTGGTGGACTATGCCCACACCCCCGATGCGCTGGAGCAGGCCTTGCAGGGCCTGCAGCCCGTGGCGCGTGCACGGGGTGGCCGGCTGCACTGCGTGTTCGGCTGTGGCGGCAACCGCGACAGCAGCAAGCGCCCCCTGATGGGTCAGGCTGCGCAGCGCCAGGCCGACGTGGTGTGGGTGACCAGCGACAACCCACGTGGCGAAGACCTCCAGACCATCGTGCAGCAGATCACGGCCGGCATGCGGCTCGATCGCGTGCAGGTGGTGGTGGACCGCACGCAGGCGATTGAACAGGCCATTGCCCAGGCAGGCACCCAGGATGTGGTGCTGCTGGCGGGCAAGGGCCATGAGGACTACCAGGAAATCCAGGGTGTGAAGCACCCGTTTTCCGACATGGACAAGGCGCGTGCCGCCTTGCTCCGGCGAGAGGGAATGCAGCAATGATGACTTTGCAACAGGCATGGCAGTGGATCCAGGCCTTCCAGCCGCAGGCGCGACTGGTGGGCGACGGCGCCACGCCCCTGCTGCGTGTGCACACGGACAGCCGCAGCCTGCAGGCGGGCGATCTGTTTGTGGCGCTCCGGGGTGAGCGCATGGATGCACATGACTTTCTGCCCCAGGTGCGGGCGCAGGGCCTGGCCGCCGCGGCGATCGCGCACGGCGGCCTGGAGGCGCTGGGCCTGCCCGGCATCGAGGTGCCGGACACCACCCAGGCCCTGGGGGCCCTGGCGGCCGGCTGGCGCAGCATGTTTGGCCTTCCCTTGATTGCCGTTACCGGCAGCAATGGCAAGACCACGGTGACGCAGATGATCGCCAGCATCCTGAAGGCCCAGGCCGGCGATGCGGCATTTGCAACCCAGGGCAATTTCAACAACGCGATTGGCGTGCCGCTGACCCTGTTCCGCCTCAGCGCCGCGCACCAGTTGGGCGTGGTGGAGCTGGGCATGAACCACCCCGGTGAAATTGCCGAGCTGGCGCGCATCGCCCAGCCCACGGTGGCCCTGGTCAACAACGCCCAGCGCGAGCACCAGGAATTCATGCACACCGTGCAGGCCGTGGCCGAGGAAAACGGCAGCGTGCTGGCCTACCTGCCCGCCGATGGCGTGGCTGTGTTCCCGTCCGACGAGGCCTTCACTCCCCTGTGGCGCAGCCTGGCGGGTGAACGCCCGGTGCTGACCTTCGGGGGCGAGGACGCTGACGTGCGCAGCCTGCAGGCCACCTGGGCCGACAGCGCGTGGCAGGTGCAGGTGCAGACCCCGCAAGGCCGCTTCGACTGCGCGCTGCACATCGCCGGCCGCCACAACGTGCGCAATGCGCTGGCGGCTGCGGCCTGTGCCCTGGCGGCGGGCGTGCCCCTGGCGGCGATTGCTCAGGGGCTGAGCGCCTTCCAGCCGGTCAAGGGCCGCTCGCGCTCCACCGCGGTGGTGTGCGCGGGCCGGCGCGTGGACGTGGTGGACGACACCTACAACGCCAACCCTGACTCCGTCCAGGCTGCGATTGCCGTGCTGGCCGAGCTGCCCGCGCCGCGCCTGCTGGTGCTGGGGGACATGGGCGAGGTGGGCGATCAGGGCCCGGCCTTCCACACGGAAGTGGGCGCCAGTGCCCGGCAGGCCGGGATTGAAACTTTCCTGGCATTGGGGCCACAAATGCAGCACGCCGTGGCTGCATTTGGGCAGGGTGCTACGCATTTTGAAGAGATGGCAGCGCTGGTGGCAGCGGTGCAGGCCCGCATGGGGCAGACCGGCAGTGTGCTGGTCAAGGGTTCGAGAAGTATGAAGATGGAACACGTGGTACAGGCCCTGGAAAGCGCCTGCGGGGAGGGCGCAGCATGCTGCTGATCTTGGCTGAGTGGCTGCAGACCTTGTCGCCCGATTTCGGTTTTCTGCGCGTGGTGCAGTACATCACCTTCCGCGCTGTGATGGCGGCGCTGACCGCCCTGGTGATCGGCCTGTGGATCGGCCCCAAGGCCATCCGCATGCTGACCGCGCTGAAGGTGGGCCAGCCCGTGCGCGGCTATGCCATGCAGACCCATCTGGTGAAGAACGGCACGCCCACCATGGGCGGGGTGCTGATCCTGTTCGCCATCGCCGCGTCCACCCTGCTGTGGTTTGACCTGAGCAACCGTTTCGTCTGGATCGTGCTGGTGGTGACCATGGGCTTTGGCGCCATCGGCTGGGTCGATGACTGGCGCAAGGTGGTCAACAAGGACCCCGAGGGCATGCGCTCGCGCGAGAAGTATTTCTGGCAGTCGGTGATCGGCCTGATTGCCGCCGTGGCCCTGGTGTTCAGCATTTCCGAAAACACCAACAGCCGCGCCTTCGAGCTGTTCGTGACCTGGGTGCAGTCGGGCTTCTCCATGGACCTGCCGCCGCAGGCCGGGCTGCAGGTGCCCTTCTTCAAGGAAGTCAGCTACCCACTGGGCGTGCTGGGCTTCGTCATCCTGACCTACCTGGTCATCGTCGGCGCCAGCAATGCCGTCAACCTGACCGATGGCCTGGATGGCCTGGCCATCATGCCGGTGATCATGGTTGGCACGGCGCTGGGCATCTTTGCCTATGTGACCGGCAACGTCAGCTACGCCAAGTACCTGCACTTCCCCAGCATCCCCGGCACGGGCGAGCTGATGATCTTCTGCGGCGCCATGGCCGGCGCCGGTCTGGCCTTCCTGTGGTTCAACGCCCACCCCGCGCAGATCTTCATGGGCGATGTGGGCGCGCTGGCCCTGGGCGGCGCCCTGGGCACCATTGCCGTGATCGTGCGCCAGGAGATCGTGCTGGCCATCATGGGCGGCATCTTCGTGGCCGAGGCCCTGTCGGTGATGTTGCAGGTGGTGTGGTTCAAATACACCAAGAAACGCTATGGCGAAGGCCGTCGTCTGCTGAAGATGGCGCCGCTGCACCACCACTTTGAAAAGAGCGGCTGGAAGGAAACGCAGGTCGTGATCCGCTTCTGGATCATCACCATGCTGCTGTGCCTGATCGGCCTGTCCACGCTGAAGCTGAGGTAGGCCCCATGCACACCGAAGACTTCACCCCGGCCCAGCCCCACCCCGACACCGCGGTGGCGCCGGTCGATGCTGCGGTGCAGCTGGAGAATTCAGGAGCAGTCAGCGCGCATGCATCCTTGGATGGCGATGCAAATGTGCCGGAAGTGACCGAATCGCAAGCGCCAGCTGCTCCTGAAAAAGAGGCGCTGCCTGCCTGGGCGGAACCCGTGCCCGACGTCAGCAGCCTGAGCGCCGCCAAGGACGCGGCCGCCTTTGTGGCGCAGATTTTCACCGATCCCAGCATGTCGGATGCGGCCGATGCCGACGTCACCGCCGTGCCCGTGGATGCCGCCCCTGCGGTGGCGCTGCCCCCCGTGCCTGCGCAATGGCCGCAGGACCAGGCGCAGCACCTGCAGGGCCGGCGCGTGCTGATCCTGGGCCTGGGCGCTTCGGGTCTGTCCATGGCGCGCTGGTGCGTGCGTGCCGGGGCCGAAGTCACTGTGGCCGACACCCGCGAAGCCCCGCCCCAGCTGGCGCTGTTGCACAGCGAGCTGCCGCAGGCGCGGTTTGTCGGCGGTCCGTTGACCAGTGCCCTGGTGGACGGTCAGAGCCTGAGCGCCGTGTACCGTTCCCCCGGCCTGGCGCCGGACGTGATCGCGCCCGTGGCGGACGCCGCGCGTGCGATCGGCCTGCCCGTCGGTGGCGAGCTGGATTTGTTCGCCGCGGCCCTGCAGGGCATGGCCCAGGCGCACGGCTACCAGCCCAAGCTGCTGGCCATCACCGGCACCAATGGCAAGACCACGGTGACCTCGCTGACCGGCAAGCTGCTGGAGCATGCTGGTCTGAGCGTGGGGGTGGCCGGCAACATCGGTCCCACCTTGCTGGACACCCTGAGCGCGCGCATCGACGCGCAGGACCTGCCCCAGGTCTGGGTGCTGGAGCTGTCCAGCTTCCAGCTCGATGGTGTGCAGGGTTTCGAGCCGACCGCCGCCGTGGTGCTCAACGTCACGCAGGACCACCTGGACTGGCACGGCAGCATGGATGCCTATGCCGCCGCCAAGGCCCGCATCTTCGGCGAGCACGGCCTGATGGTGCTGAACCGCGAGGACCGCACTGTCATGGACATGCTCCCCGCACCGGTCAAGGTCAAGCTGCAGAAGCCGCAGCAGCGCGCCCACATCAGCTTTGGCGCCGACCTGCCGCGCAACCCCGGCGACTATGGCATCGAGATGGTGGCTGGCATGGCCTGGCTGGTGCGCGCGCTGGAGGTGGACCCGGCGGGCCGCCGCGCGCGCGATCCGCAGGAAGAGCTGCACCTGCAGCGCCTGCTGCCCGCCGATGCCCTGCGCATCCGCGGCCGCCACAACGCCACCAACGCCTTGGCCGCTCTGGCGCTGGCCCAGGCGGCCGGTGCTGCGCTGGGCCCCATGCTGTACGGCCTGCGTGAATACCGCGGCGAGCCCCACCGCGTGGAGCCGATTGGCATCGTGCAGGGCGTGGAATATTTTGACGACAGCAAAGGCACGAACGTGGGGGCCACCGTCGCCGCCTTGACCGGCCTGGGGGCCGACCGGCGCATCGTGCTGATCCTGGGTGGGTTGGGCAAGGGGCAGGATTTCACCCCGCTGGCCGCCCCGGTGGCGCGCTATGTGCGCGCCGTGGTGCTGATCGGGCGCGATGCCCCGTTGATCCAACAAGCCCTGCAGGGCGAAGGCGTGCCCCTGCTGGAGGCCGCCGACATGGCGCAGGCCGTGCAACTGGCCAGTGCCCAGGCCCGGGAGGGCGATGCCGTGCTGATGTCGCCAGCCTGCGCCAGCATGGACATGTTCCGTGACTATGCCCACCGCGCCCAGGTGTTTGTGGCGGCGGTGCAGGAGCTGGCCGATGAGGCCGGACAGATCCTCGGAGGGTACGACGCATGAACGCCCTGACCCATGTGCGCGAACGCCTGAAAGGCTGGCTGGCCGGCGCGGCCGACAAGCCTGTCGACGTGCTGCCCGTGCGCGTGGGGGGCACGGAGTACCGCAACACCCGGGCTCTGCCGCCCACGGCCCTGGGGCTGGACCAGGCCCTGATCTGGGTGGTGATTGCCTTGCTGGCCTGGGGGCTGGTGATGGTGTACTCGGCCTCGATCGCCATGCCGGACAACCCGCGCTTCGGCAAGATCGAGCACTACCACTTCCTGTTGCGGCATGCGATGAGCCTGGGCGTGGGCTTTGTGGCGGCGCTGCTGGCCTTCCAGGTGTCGATGAAAACCTGGGAGCGGCTGGCCGTGCCCATGTTCCTGCTGGCCCTGCTGCTGCTGGTGATGGTGCTGGTGCCCGGCGTGGGCCTTGTCGTGAATGGCGCGCGGCGCTGGCTGCCGCTGGGGGTGATGAATTTCCAGCCTTCGGAGCTGGCCAAGTTCGCCGTGCTGGTCTATGCCGCCGACTACATGGTGCGCCGCATGGACGTGAAGGAGCGCTTCTTCCGCGCCGTGCTGCCCATGGCCGCGGCCGTGTTCGTCGTGGGCGTGCTGTTGCTGGCCGAGCCCGACATGGGGGCCTTCCTCGTGATCGTAGTGATCTCGATGGGCATCCTGTTCCTGGGCGGCGTGAATGCGCGCATGTTCTTTCTGATGGCGGCGCTGGTGGTCGGGGCCTTTGTGCTGATGATCGCCTTCTCGCCCTGGCGGCGCGAGCGCATCTTTGCCTACCTGGACCCGTTCTCGGTGGACCATGCGCTGGGCAAGGGCTACCAGCTCTCGCACGCCCTGATCGCCATCGGACGGGGCGAGCTGTTCGGCGTGGGCCTGGGCCGCAGTGTGGAGAAGCTGCACTGGCTGCCCGAGGCGCACACCGACTTCCTGCTGTCCGTGATCGGCGAGGAGTTCGGCTTCATCGGCATCCTGATCCTGATCGTTGCCTTTGTCTGGCTGACCCGCCGCATCATCGAAATCGGCCGGGAGGCGATCTTCCACGACAAGGTGTTTTCCGGTCTGGTGGCCCAGGGGGTGGCGCTGTGGTTTGGTTTTCAGGCCTTCATCAACATGGGCGTGAACCTGGGGGCCTTGCCCACCAAGGGGCTGACGTTGCCGCTGATGAGCTTCGGTGGCTCGGCGGTGTTGATGAACCTGGTCGCGGTGGCGGTGGTATTGCGGATTGACTATGAGAACAAGCTCATCAGTCCAAAGGTGAGGAAGTGATGCAAGAGAAAGTGGCTTTGGTCATGGCAGGCGGCACCGGGGGGCATATCTTCCCGGGCTTGGCCGTGGCCCACGCGCTGCGCGAGCAAGGCTGGCGTGTGCACTGGCTGGGGGCGCCCGGCAGCATGGAAGAGCGGCTGGTGCCGCCCCAGGGGTTCCTGCTGGAGACGATTGATTTTGCAGGAGTGCGCGGCAAGGGCCTGCTCACCCTGGCCCTGCTGCCGCTGCGCCTGCTCAAGGCCTTCGCGCAGGCGCTGTCGGTGGTGCGCCGCGTCAAGCCGGACGTGGTGATCGGCCTGGGGGGCTACATCAGCTTCCCCGGCGGCATGATGGCCGTGCTGGCGGGTAAGCCGTTGATCCTGCACGAGCAGAACTCCGTGGCCGGCATGGCCAACAAGGTGCTGGCCAGCGTCGCCGACAAGGTGTTTGCAGCATTTCCGAATGCGCTGCCCAAGGCGCAGTGGGTGGGCAACCCCTTGCGCCAGGCCTTCCTGCAGCAGCCGGAGCCGGCCGAGCGCTTTGCCGGCCGCAGCGGCCCACTCAAGGTGCTGGTGGTGGGCGGCAGCCTGGGTGCCAAGGCCTTGAACGACATCGTGCCCCAGGCCGTGGCCCTGCTGCCGGTCGAGGCACGCCCGCAGGTGGTGCACCAGAGCGGCGCCAAGCAGATCGATGCCCTGCGTGCCAACTATGCGGCCGCCGGGGTGCAGGCCGAGCTGACCCCCTTCATCGAGGACACGGCGCAGGCCTTTGCCGACGCGGACCTGGTCATCTGCCGCGCCGGTGCGAGCACCGTGACCGAGCTGGCGGCCGTTGGTGTGGCGGCGATTTATGTGCCCTTCCCGCACGCGGTCGATGACCACCAGACCACGAACGCGCACTTCATGGTGGATGCCGGGGGTGGATGGTTAATGCCACAACCTGCATTGAATGCACAAAAACTGGCAGAAATGCTACAGAATATGCAGCGTTCAACACTCTTGAACGTTGCCCTTAAAGCGAAAACGATGCAGAAGATTCATGCCACCCGCGAGGTGGTCGCTGCGTGCGAGGAGCTCGCCGCATGAAACACGCCATTCAAAACATCCACTTCGTGGGTCTGGGTGGCTCCGGCATGAGCGGGATCGCCGAGGTTTTGCACAACCTCGGCTATACCGTCTCCGGCTCCGATCTGGCGCCAAGCGCCACCCTGCAGCGCCTACAGGCGCTGGGGATCCAGACGTTTGTGGGCCATGCCGCGTCCCAGGTGCAGGCCGCCGATGTGGTCGTGACCTCCACTGCCGTGCAGGCCAACAACCCCGAGGTGCTGGAAGCGCGTGCGCGCAAGATTCCCGTGGTGCCCCGGGCCCTGATGCTGGCCGAGCTGATGCGTTTCAAGCAGGGCATCGCGATCGCTGGCGCCCATGGCAAGACCACCACCACCAGCCTGGTGACCAGTGTGCTGGCCGAGGCCGGGCTGGACCCCACGTTCGTCATCGGTGGCAAGCTCAACAGCGCCGGTGCGAATGCCAAGCTGGGCCAGGGCGACTACATCGTGGTCGAGGCCGACGAGTCGGATGCCTCGTTCTTGAACCTGCTGCCGGTGATGGCGGTGGTCACGAACATCGATGCCGACCACATGGAAACCTATGGCCACGACTTCGGCAAGCTGAAGCAGGCCTTTGTCGATTTCCTGCACCGCATGCCGTTTTACGGGCGTGCCATTGTCTGTGCCGAAAGCCCGGCGGTGCGCGACATCCTGCCCGCGCTGGCGCGGCCCGTGACCACCTATGGCTTTGCCCCCGATGTGCAGGTGCGGGCCGTGGAGGTGCGCGCCGAGCATGGCCAGATGCGTTTCAAGGTCTTGCGCCAGAACGGCCAGACCTATCCCGAACTGGACGTGACCCTGAGCCTGGCGGGCGAGCACAACGTGCTCAACGCGCTGGCGGCCGTGGCGGTGGCCATGGAGCTGGAGCTGCCCGATGCCGCCTTGCTGCGCGCCCTGGAAGGCTTCAAGGGCGTTGGTCGCCGTTTTCAGCGCTATGGCGACCTGCCTTGCACACAGGGTGGCACCTTCACCGTGATCGATGACTACGGTCACCACCCCGTGGAAATGGCCGCCACCCTGGCCGCTGCACGGGGCGCTTTCCCCGGGCGCCGTCTGGTGCTGGCCTTCCAGCCCCATCGCTACACCCGCACGCGCGACTGTTTCGAAGACTTCGTCAAAGTCCTGGGCGCCGCCGATGCGGTGCTGCTCAATGAGGTCTATGCCGCCGGCGAAGCCCCCATCGTGGCCGCGGATGGGCGCGCGCTGGCACGCGCCGTGCGCGTTGCAGGGCGTGTGGAGCCCATTTTTATTGAGACAATTGCGGATTTGCCCCAGGCAATTGCGGACAATGCGCAGCCTGGGGATGTGGTGCTGTGCATGGGCGCAGGGTCGATTGGCGCGGTCCCCGCGCAACTGGTTGAAATGCTAGAGAAAAAAGAGCTGCAAGCGCAGAAAGGATCTGCGCTATGAGCAATTCCATGAAGAAAATCGATCCGCGTGCCCTGGGCAAAGTGGCCGTGCTGATGGGCGGCCGTTCGTCCGAGCGCGAGGTGTCCCTGATGTCGGGGCAGGGCGTGCTCGACGCCCTGCGTGCCCAGGGGGTGGATGCCCACGCCTTCGATCCCGCCGAGCAGGAGCTGGGCGCGCTGAAAGCCCAAGGCTTTGCGCGCTGCTTCATCGCCTTGCATGGCCGTTTCGGTGAAGACGGCACGGTGCAGGGTGCGCTGGAGCTGCTGGGCATTCCGTACACCGGCTCCGGCGTGATGGCGTCCAGCATGGCCATGGACAAGATCATGACCAAGCGCATCTGGCGCTTCGAAGGCCTGCCCACGCCGGACTGGCGCATGGTGTCCAGCCCCGAGGCAACCACGGCAGCCCTGGCGGCCCTGGGCGCCCCCATGATCGTCAAGCCCGCCCGCGATGGCTCCAGCATGGGCCTGACCAAGGTGACGGACGCCAGCCAGTGCGCCGCAGCCTATGCCCTGGCCGCCCAGTACGACGACGAAGTGCTGTGCGAACAGTTCATCGCCGGTGAGGAAACCACCTGCGCCGTCCTGGGCGAAGGCGCAGCGGCCGCGGCCCTGCCCGTGATCCGCATCGTGGCGCCCGACGGCAACTACGACTACCAGAACAAGTACTTCACCGACGTCACGCAGTACCACTGCCCCAGCGGCCTGCCGGCGGACGAGGAAGCGCGCATCCAGCAGATTGTGGAAAAGGCTTTCCGCACCCTGGGCTGCCGCGGCTGGGGCCGTGCCGACGTGATGATTCGCCAGAGCGATCGCCAACCCTTCCTGCTGGAGATCAACACCTCGCCTGGCATGACCAGCCATTCGCTGGTGCCCATGGCCGCGCGTGCGCGCGGCATGAGCTATGAGCAACTGTGCCTGACCATCCTGGCTTCGGCCTCGCTGGACAGCACGTCGTCAGAGGAGCGTGCGGCCTGATGAGCTACTCCATGCCAGCCCCTTTGGATGTCAAACTCATGAACGTGACCGCAACGGCCATGTTCGGTGGGGTGGCCATCCTCATGCTGGCGGTGGTGAGCTGGTGGGCGGTGCGCCATCCGGCCTTCTCGATTGCGCGCATCGTGGTCGAAGGGGAGATGCTGCACAACAATGCCGTGACCCTGCGGGCGAATGTGGCCCCGCACCTGACCGGCAATTTCTTCACGATCGATCTGAAGGACGCGCGCGAAGCCTTCGAGCAGGTGCCCTGGGTGCGCCAGGCCGAGGTACGCCGCGAATACCCGAACAGTTTGCGCGTCATACTGCACGAGCACGAACCCCAGGCGTACTGGGGGCCGGAGACCGGGACCGCGATGGTCAACACCATGGGTGAGGTGTTCGAGGCGAATGTGGGCGAGGTGGAGCGTGAAGGCTTGCCTCGCCTTTCTGGCCCCGAGGGCTCGGCCGTCGAGGTGCTGCGCATGTACTACGCCCTGGACCCCGTCTTCACCGCCATCGGGGCGCCTGTGGATGCGCTGACCTGGCGTGACCGCGGCAGCTGGCTGGTGCAGCTCGACAATGGCGCCAGCATCGAGCTGGGCAGCGGCAAGCCGGAAGAAGTCCTGCAGCGCACGCAGCGTTTTGTGCGGACGCTGCCGCAAATTACCCAGCAATACCAGCGCACGGCCGAGGCCTTGGAGTACGCAGATCTGCGCTACCCCGATGGCTACGCCCTGCGCTTGCGTGGCGTGACCACCGTGTCGCGAGAAAAGGCATTAGAAATGGCCAGACGCCAAGCAGCACAGCAACAAAAAGATAGCAAAAAAACACGACCTACTGAGGGCAGGCACTGATATGGCAAGAGAGTACAAAGACGTCGTCGTCGGTTTGGACATTGGCACTGCCAAGGTGATGGCCGTGGTCGCCGAGGTCATGCCCAACGGCGAGCTCAAGCTGGCAGGGCTGGGCGTGGCGCCGAGCAACGGCCTCAAGCGTGGCGTGGTGGTGAACATCGAAGCCACGGTCCAGAGCATCCAGCAGGCCCTCAAAGAGGCCGAGCTGATGGCCGACTGCAAGATCCAGCGTGTCTACACCGGCATCACCGGCAGCCACATCCGCGGGCTGAACCAGAGCGGCATGGTGGCCATCAAGGACAAGGAAGTCACGCCCACCGACGTGGCGCGCGTGATCGAAACCGCCAAGGCGGTGAGCATCTCCTCGGACCAACGCCTGTTGCTGGTGGAGCCCCAGGAGTTCGTGATCGACGGCCAGGACGTCAAGGAACCCGTGGGCATGAGCGGCATCCGCCTGGAGGCCAAGGTGCACATCGTGACCGGCGCGCAAAGCGCGGCGGAAAACATCATCAAGTGCGTGCGCCGCTGTGGCCTGGAGGTGGAGCAGCTGCTGCTCAACCCGCTGGCGGCCAGCCAGGCCGTACTGACCGACGATGAGCGCGACCTGGGCGTGGCCTTGGTCGACATCGGCGCCGGCACCACCGACGTCGCCATCTTCACGGGCGGTGCGATCCGCCATACCGCCGTGATTCCGATCGCCGGCGATCTGATCACCAGCGATATCGCCATGGCGCTGCGCACCCCCACCAAGGATGCCGAAGACATCAAGGTGGAAAGCGGCTATGCCAAGCAGATGCTGGCCGATCCCGACAGCCAGGTGGAAGTGCCGGGCCTGGGCGATCGCGGCCCCCGCATGATTAGCAAGCAGGCGCTGGCCGGTGTGATCGAACCCCGTGTGGAAGAAATCTTCTCTTTGGTACAGCAGGTCATCCGCGAGTCCGGCTATGAGGAAGTGTTGTCCTCGGGCATTGTGCTCACCGGTGGCAGTGCCGTGATGCCGGGCATGGTGGAGTTGGGCGAGGACATTTTCCTCAAGCCCGTGCGCCGCGGCGTGCCCAAGTATTCCAGTGCATTGGCCGACATGGTGGCGCAGCCGCGCTCCGCGACGGTGATGGGTTTGCTGGAAGAAGCGCGACAAGCAAGATTGCGCGGTTTCAAGGTGGCACAAAAGAGTGGGTCCATGAAGACCGCTTTTGGTCGATTTAAAGACTTCATTGTGGGAAACTTCTAACTATGTGCTCTCGACGTATGCGCATTACCGGGCCTCCCACGGATTTTCGATACCGACGACGAAGAGAAGCCCCCTATACAGCACCACTGAACCCATTTCAAAAATCTCCAGGAGCACCAACATGACCATCGAAATGATCGAAGCCGAAACATTCAATCAAGGCACGCAGATCAAGGTGATCGGTGTGGGCGGCGGCGGCAGCAACGCCGTTGAGCACATGATTGCTTGCAATGTGCAAGGCGTTGAATTCGTCAGCGCCAACACCGATGCGCAAGCATTGATCCGCAGCAACGCGCACCGCACCATCCAGTTGGGCTTGAGCGGCCTGGGTGCTGGCAGCAAGCCCGACAAGGGGCGTGAAGCTGCGGAAGCCGCCGTGGAAGACATCCGTGCTGCGATCGAAGGGGCGCACATGCTGTTCATCACGGCCGGCATGGGCGGCGGGACCGGCACCGGTGCGGCCCCGGTGATCGCGCGCGTGGCCAAGGAGATGGGCATTCTGACCGTGGGCGTGGTGACCAAGCCCTTCGAGTGGGAAGGTGGCCGCCGCATGCAGAACGCCGATGGCGGTCTGACCGAGCTGGAAGCCAATGTCGACTCGCTGATCGTGGTGCTGAACGAAAAGCTGTTGGAAGTGCTGGGCGATGACATCACCCAGGAAGAAGCTTTCGCGCAGGCCAACGACGTGCTCAAGAACGCCGTGGGCGGTATCGCCGAAATCATCAACGAGTACGGCCATGTGAACGTCGACTTCGAAGACGTGCGCACCGTGATGGGCGAGCCTGGCAAGGCCATGATGGGCACGGCCCGCGCTTCCGGTCCCGACCGTGCGCGCATCGCGGCCGAGCAGGCCGTGGCCTGCCCGCTGCTGGAAGGCATCGACCTGTCCGGCGCCAAGGGCGTGCTGGTGCTGGTGACGGCCGCCAAGGGCAGCCTGAAGCTGGCCGAATCGCGTCTGGCCATGTCCACCATCAATGCCTACGCCTCGCCCGACGCACACGTGATCTATGGCGCTGCCTACGACGATTCGCTGGGTGACGACATCCGCGTGACCGTGGTGGCCACCGGCCTGTCGCGTCCTGCGGCACGCCGCCAGGCCATGTCCGTGGTCCAGGGTGGCCTGCGCACCGGCACGGACGGCGATTTCGCCTACGCCGGCGCTCCCACGGCCGCCATGGGCGGCGTGAGCATGGGCGCTGCCACAGCGCCTGCCATGGGTGGTGCCGCCAGCGTTGGCGGTGGCTATGCCGATGTGAGCGTGCCCAGCGTCTGGCGCACCAACCGTACCCAGGCCGCAGCCCGTGTGGATGCCTTGTCCTCGGGGGGCATGGACGATCTGGAAATCCCCGCCTTCCTGCGCAAGCAAGCAGACTGATCCGACAGCGCGCCAGCGCGGTCCCCAAACCGGGTTCTTGAACCCGGTTTTTTTATGCTTGCAACGTTGGCTAACACACCGGGGTCAACGGCAGGCGTCAATCGGCGTTATAGAAATTTCCATGTCCTTGGCGGGGCGGAAAAATGCCCTCCGCCGCTAAAATTGCCCCATGCTCCAGCAACGTACCATCAAGACCCTCACCCGTGCCGTCGGCATGGGGCTGCACAGCGGCCAGCGTGTCGAGATGACGTTGCGCCCTGCGCAGCCGGATACGGGCATCGTGTTCCGCCGGGTGGACCTGCCGGAGCCGGTCGACATTCCCATCACGGCCCAGGCGGTGGTGGACACGCGCATGGCCTCCACCATCGGGGTGGGCAGCGCCAAGGTGCACACCATCGAGCACCTGATGTCCGCCCTGTGCGGCCTGGGCATCGACAACCTGTACATCGACATCACGGCCGAGGAAGTGCCCATCCTGGATGGTTCCTCGTCCTCGTTCATGTTCCTGCTGCAAAGCGCGGGCATCGAACTGCAGAACGCCCCCAAGAAGTTCATCCGCATCAAGCAGACCGTGGAGGTGCGTGAAGGGGAAGGCAAAAACCTCAAATGGGCGCGCTTTGATCCCTACCACGGCTTCAAGCTGAAGTTCGATATCGATTTCTCGCACCCCGCCGTGGACTCCACCGGCCAGTCGTTCGAGTTCGACATGGGTGAAGGCAACTACATGCGCGACATTGCGCGCGCCCGCACTTTTGGCTTTACCAAAGACGTGGAAATGCTGCGCACCAACGGCCTGGCGCTGGGCGGTGGGCTGGACAACGCCATCGTCATGGACGACTACAAGGTGCTCAACAGCGACGGGCTGCGCTACGACGACGAGTTCGTCAAGCACAAGATCCTGGACGCGATCGGCGACCTGTACGTCATCGGCCATCCCATCCTGGGTGCCTACAGCGCCTTCCGCTCGGGCCATGGTATGAACAACCAGCTGATCCGTGCCGTGCTGGCCGATGCCGCCAACTGGGAATTCGTCACCTTCGACAACGAACGCAAGGCCCCCGCCGGATTTGCCCAGACCGCCCTGGCCTGGTAAGTCCCGCCCTGGGAATCACGGTATAAAGCAGCCATGCTGATTTTTCGCTGGCTGCTTTTTGCTTTGTTGATCACCTCGGCCCTGTGCTTTGTCTTCTACCTGGGCACGGGCCGGCCGCACTATCGCCGCTGGGGGCTGGTGATTCTGAAGTGGGCCGTGATCGCCGGGCTGGCCTTTTTTGCCGTGCTCGGCCTGTCGCGCTTCCTGCTGATCTGAGCGCACGGGCCCGTGCAGGGCTGTGCACTTGCTTGCATCTGTAAAGCCTGTGCAAAGCGGTGCGGGGCAGGGGCAAAGTTCCGTAAAGCTGGGCTGCACCGGCCGGGGCGGTCCGTTTTTTCTCGCATGATGGCGTTGTGGCAGCCGCTCCGGCTGCTTGCTTTCTGCCTTGGAAAGGACGCACCATGCAACTGCAACGTTTCACTGCTTCGATCGCCACCGCCGTGGCCCTGAACCTGGGGGTGAGCGCCGTGGCCCAGGCCCAGCCGCACGGCGGCCGCCACCATGACGCACCCTACGCCCAGCAGCACCGCCACAAGCCCGGGTCTTCTACCGGCTGGCACCGCGACCGCGGGCCCCATGGTCCGCAGGCGCACCCCGGCCACCGCCTCCCGGCCACCGCTACTACCGCGGCGCGGGCCCGCAGCACAACTGGGTCAAGGGCACGCGCCTGCCACCGCAGTACCGTGCCACGCGCTACGTGGTGCACGACTGGCGTGGCCACCGCCTGCACCAGCCGCCCCGCGGCTACCACTGGGTGCGCTACGGCGGTGACTACATGCTGGTGGCGATTGCGACCGGTGTGATCTCGCAGCTCATCATCCACAGCATGTATTGAGGGGCGCTTGGCGCCGGGACACACCGCTGCGCATCGGGCGTCCCACCGTGATGGCCCTTTGCCATGGCCTGCTGTGCCCAGCAGCGGGTCATGACCGATTGCATCAAAAGCAGAGCACTCTGCGCTGACGGGATAAGCGCTGCAGGCAGTTTTGGGGTGTGGCCGTTTGGCAGAGCCGGGCGACAGCGGTTCAGTAGGCGCGGCCGGCCTTGAGCATGGCGTGCTGCCGGCGCTGCAGGCCGGAGTCCTGGGCCAGCTTGTCCAGCATGGCGCCAGCGTGGGCATGGGTGATGGCCAGACCCAGGGCGTCGGCCGCATCGGTGCCGGGCAGGCCGGGCAGTTGCAGCATGCGCTTGACCATTTCCTGGATCTGCCCCTTGGCCGCCCGGCCATGTCCGGTGATGGCCTTCTTCATCTGCAGCGCCGTGTACTCGGCCACGGGCAGGTCCCGGGTCACCAGGGCGGTCAGCGCTGCACCGCGCGCCTGGCCTAGCAGCAGGGTGGACTGCGGGTTCACGTTGACAAACACGATCTCGATGGCCGCCGTGTCGGGCTGGTAGCGCGCCACCACTTCGCTCACCCCCTCGAACAGGATCTTCAGGCGCCCCGGCAGATCGCCCAGCGCCACGCCTTCGGTGCGCGTGGTGCGGATGGTGCCGCTGGCCACATAGCGCAGCTGGTGGCCGTCGCGTTCGATCACGCCAAAGCCGGTGGTCTGCAGGCCGGGGTCAATGCCAAGGATTCGCATGGAAAGTGCTGGGAACAAGGGGGAGGGCGGCGCAGGCTGCGCCTGCCTGCGATTGTGCCGCATGCCCGCACGGCCGTCGTGGAACTGGCACTGCCCTGGGTACACTGCGCCCCTTGTGTGTCCCTTGCCGTGTCTGCCGATGCCTGTGCCTGTGTTACGTCGCCTGTTCCGTGTGTTGTTGCGCCTGCTGCTGGGCCTGGGGGCGGCCGTGCTGGTGCTGGTGGGCTGGCGCATCGTGGTGCTGGCCACAGCCTCCACACCGCGCCATGCCGAGGTGGTGCAGCAGGTGTTCCGCGCGGACCCCCTGCCGGTGTTCACCCCGCAGCATCTGCAACTGGTGCGCGCGCTGCGGGTGTGGTGGCTGCCGGTCGAGTCCGGTGCACCCGGGGTCGACCCCGGCCAACCGCTGCGCGGTGAGACCCCCGCCGTGCAGCGCGCCCAGCAATTGCTGGCCACCGACGACGCCACCCTGGCCACGCAGCGGCTGGCCGAAGTGGCGCGCTGGGTGCGACCGTTTGTGACCCAGGCCCGCCTAACGCCGGGGCGCTATGCCGTACCGGCCGACATGGCCGCCTGGCTGCCCGGTGTGCAGCACGGCCAGTTCCAGCTGCGGGCCGAGCACCTGGCCCTGCTGCGTGCCGCCATGTGGCGCGAGGTGGAGGGCGAGGCCTTGCAGGAATGGCTGGCCGAGAGCACCGAGGCCGCACCGCTGTGGCCCATGCCCGCCATCGACGGCAAGCGCCCGTATGGCGACCGGTCCTACTGCACCATCGACATGGCCGAGATTCTGGGCCGGCCTTTTGCGGTGGATGGGCAGGGCCGGCCCATCCTGGACCCGGTTCGGGTGGCTGCCCTGACGGCACTGCACGAAGAAACGCTGACTGCGCTGCAGGTGCTGTTGCTGTATGGCGAGATGGGCGGCTGAGCGCCGTTGGCCGCCCTGATGCCGGTGGGTGGCCGCGTGGTGGTGCTGGCGGGCAGCGGTGGCCGGCGGTTGGACGGGGGCGTGCTTGTGGCGCAGCGCTAGGGCAGCGGCGTGGCCGCCATGCGGCGCAGGATGGCGCTGGTGCGCGACTGCAGGTAGCGCGATTGCGGGTTCTGCTCGTAATAGCGGGGGCGCGGCAGCATCACGGCCAGGCGGGCACTTTCGGCCGCGCTGAGCTGCTGGGCGCTCTTGCGGAAGTAGTGGCGCGCGGCGGCTTCGGCGCCAAAAATGCCCTGGCCCCATTCCACGTTGTTCAGGTAGATCTCCAGGATGCGTTCCTTGCTCAGGAACAGCTCCAGCGCATGCGCCAGCACCAGCTCCTGGCCCTTGCGCAAGAAGCTGCGCTCGCCCGACAGCAGCAGGTTCTTGGCCAGTTGCTGGGTGATGGTGGAGCCGCCGTAGATCGGCACCGGCTTGGCGCGCAGGCGCTGGCTGCGCTGGGCACGCTCCAGCGCTTGCTGGTTGCGCTCCCAGGCGCGCTCGATGGCGTCCCACTGCACGCCGTCGTGGTCGACAAAGCCATCGTCCTCGGCGGTCAGCACGGCGCGCTTGAGGTGGGGGGAGATGCGCGGGTAATCCACCCACTGCTGCTGCCAGTGGCGCTGCTGGGCCGACTGCTGCCAGATGCGCCACATCTCCGAGCGCTGGAGGCTGGTGGACTGCGGATCCCACCAGGCGGTCAGCGCAATCCGGGCGATGAAGAACAGCTGCAGCGCCAGGGCTGCGCACAGCAGCACGGCCAGCCAGCGGCCCAGCGCTTTCATGCGGCGGCTTCGCGCGCGAGGACGTTGCGCAGCTCGTCCAGCACCTGGGCCGAAGGCGGGCGAACGCCGCGCCACAGCGTAAACGATTCGGCGGCCTGCTCCACCAGCATGCCCAGGCCGTCGCGCGCGAGTGCACCGTGGCTGCTGGCCCAATTCAGAAAATTCTGAGCGGCGGGGCCGTACATCATGTCGTAGGCCAGACTGCGTGCGTGCAGCACGCTGGCGGGCGCGGGCACATCATCCCCAGCCAAACTGCTGGCTGTGGCATTGATGATGATGTCGAAATTCTGGGTCAAATCGGTCTCAAGCACTTGTCTTTCCAGTGCTACCAGCTCTACTTTATGTAGTGTGGCAATGGCCGCGTGCTGCTGGACCAGCGTTTGGGCTTTGGCATGCGTGCGGTTGACCACGACGAGGCGGCGGGGCTTTTGCTCCAGCAGCGGGCCCAGTACGCCAGCGGCCGCGCCGCCCGCGCCCAGCAGCAGCACATCACGCCCGGTGATGGGGATGCCGGCATTGCGCGTGATGTCGGCCACCAGGCCCAGGCCGTCGGTGTTGTCGGCATGGATGTGGCCATCGGCTGCAATCACCAGGGTGTTGGCGGCGCCGGCCAGGGCCACGCGCGGGCTGTGGCTGTGCGCGGCCTGGGCGGCGTCCAGCTTGAAGGGCACGGTGATGTTGCAGCCCCGCCCGCCAGCCTGGATGAAGGCCTGCAGGTCGGCGGCAAAGCCCTCCAGGGGCGCCAGGCGGCGCTCATAGCGCAGGGCCTGGCCGGTCAGCTGGGCAAAGCGCGTGTGGATCCAGGGCGAGCGGCTGTGCGCCACGGGGTGGCCCACAACGCAGTACACATCGGTGGTGGTCATTCGGTGCAACGGCAAAAAACGGACAGGGGGCGGGCGGGCGCGCTGGCACCGTCAGCGGACATTGGTTTCCAGCGTCTGCTCGCGCGTGAACTTGAAGCGCGAGACCACGGCAATCTGGTCGGCCTTGGCGCGCATGGCCGGGCCGAAGTGGCCGAACGGCCCCGCGGCGCGCGCAATCGCCTGGGCCCGGGTGTCTAGCTGCGGGATGCCCGAGCCCTGCACGATCTCGGTGTCCAGCACGCGGCCGTCGTGGTTCACGGTCAGCACCATGACCAGCTCGCCATACAGCTTCTTGCCCTTGTGCTCGGGGAAGTTCTCCGTGCCCTTGTCTTCCACCTTGCGGCGCAGGCCGTCGTAGTAGACGGCATACACCTCCTCGCGCGTGGCGGGGCTGATGTAGCGTTTCTTGGGGCGGGCGTTTTCTTCGTTGATGCGCTTCTCGATCTCGGCCAGCAGCTTGATCAGTTGCTTGCGCTTTTGCTCCTGCTGCTCGCGGTCCTGCTGCTGGGACTGCTCGCGCGGGTCGAACTGCGGCATCGACGACAGCTGCTTGCGCATTTGGGTCAGCATCACGGTCTGCTGCTCCTGCATGGCGTCCAGCTTCTTCTGGCGCTCCTCGAAGTCGTCGCCGATGGCGGTCAGGGCCGAGTAGGGCAGCGGGCTGGTGGCCCGGCCCCGGGCGGCATCGCCGCCGCCGGCCAGGGCCGCCTGGGCGATGGCCTGGGCCTTTTCCGGCCGCTCCTGCGTCTGCGCGTTCACCAGGATCACTTCCAGCGGCGTGTCCTGGAACACCCGGTTGAACTGCTCGGGGGCGACAAAGCGCACCGTCAGCAGGGCTGCGTGAATGGCGATCGACACCCCCAGCGTCAGGCTGAGGGTGGACATGGAGCGGAGCGCGGCGGGCAGTTTCACGGGTTGGAATTATCGGCGCTGGGGCTGTCGGACTCGTTGACGTCCACCGCAATCGCGATGGGGCCGGCCACGTCCTCTTCGTCGTCGGCGCTGTCGTCCAGGGGCGCATCATCGCTGGGATCTTGCGGGTCGTCCAGTCGCTCGGTCACGGTGCCGTGGATGTCCAGGGTGATCTCGTCGATCTCGCCCAGCTTCACACGCACGCGGGCGCCGCGCGGCAGGGCCTGGGCGCCGGCCACGCTGATGACCAGCGGCAGGCTGTCGGCGCGCACCAGCACGCCGTTGGGGCCGTTGTCCTTGATCACGGCGCCGTCCAGCTCGGTGATGGCGTTCTGCTCCAGGTACTTCAGCGTCCAGAAGCGCTCCATGCCGGCCTGGTAACCGTTGTAGGCGCTGTAGGCGCCGTCGAAGCTGCTGATGATGCCGAACAGCTCGGCATCCTTGGGCTTGAACGGCGCGGCCAGGGCGGCCGTGGCGCCGTGGCGGGCGCAGGCGATGATCTGCCACTGGTTGACCAGATCGGTGTAGCGGCGCAGCGGCGAGGTGGCCCAGGAATAGGCTTTCACGCCGATGCCGGCGTGCGGCAGGGCCTTGGTGGACATGCGCACCTTCATGCCGGGGGCCAGGCTGGCCTGGCTGCGGTAGATGCCGGGCACGCCGTATTCGGCCAGCATCAGGCCCCAGGTGCTGTTGGCCACGATGGCGGCCTCGGCCACGATCAGGTCCAGCGGCGCGCCGCGCTTGCGCACGGTGATGCTGACGGTTTCGTGGCCCTGGGGCTCGTTGTCGCCATTGCCGTCCAGGCGGAAGGTGTAGTCGGGGCGCGAGAAGTTCTCGGGCTTGCCGCGCACCTGTTCGCGGCCGGCCTTCAGATGTTGGGCCAGGCGGTGCAGGAACGATAGCTCTTCGCGCTTGTCCAGCAAGGGCTGGGGCGTGTTTTCGACCTGAATGCTGGGGTCTTGCAGCCAGGCTTCGGTGACGATGTGGTCCAGCTTGTCGTGGCGGAAGTTGACCACCACGGGCACGCGCTCCAACTTGGTGACCTTGTCCTTGACCTCCAGCGTGGCCTCGTCATAGGTCACATACAGCGACACGGCGGGGTTGGCGCGGCCTTCGTCCAGGGTGTAGATCTGCACCACCTCGTCGGGCAGCATGGTGATCTTGTAGCCAGGCATGTAGACGGTGGACAGGCGGGCGCGGCCCAGCTTGTCCAGGTCGGAGCCGGGCGTGATCGCCAGGCCGGGCGCGGCAATGTGGATGCCCACGGTGACGGTGCCGGTGCCCAGGCCTTGCACGGACAGGGCATCGTCGATTTCCGTGGTCATGGAATCGTCGATGGAGTAGGCCTGCACGGCGGCCAGCGGCAGGTCGGCCGGAGGCTGGGGGGCGGTGACGGCGGGGAAGGCCGTGCCCTTGGGGAAGTTCTCGAACAGGAAGCGCTTCCAGTGGAACTGGTAGGCCGAGTCGATGGCGCCGGCGGCCTGCAGCAGCTCCAGCGGGGCCTTCTGCGCGCTGCGGCTGGCCTCGACCACGGCCTTGTACTCGGGCGCGTTCTTGTCGGGCTTGAACAGGATTTTGTACAGCTGCTCGCGGATGGCGGGCGGGCAGGTGCCGGCGACCAGCTCCTGCGCCCAGGCGTCGATCTGCGCCTGCAGCTGCTTTTTCTTTTCGATGGCGGCCAGGGCCTGCTGCAGGATTTCGGCCGGCGCCTTCTTGAAACGGCCCTTGCCGGCGCGGCGGAAGTAGTGCGGCGCGCCGTACAGCGCAAACAGCATGCCGGCCTGTTCGCTCAGCGGGGCGGACTCGGAGAAATAGTCGCGCGCAATGTCGGCAAAGCCGAATTCTTCTTCGGGGGCGAATTCCCAGGCCAGGTCCAGCTCGACGCTGGCGGCGATGGCCTCGGCCTTGGCCATCAGTTCGGCGGGCTCGGGTTTCTCGAACTTGAGCAGGACGTTGGCGGCCTTGACCTTGACGCGCTTGCCAGAGGCCAGCTCGATTTGGGAGGAGGCATCGGCCTCGGACAGGATACGGCCGGCCAAAAACTTACCGGCATCTTCAAACAATGCGTGCATGCCGCGATTGTCCCACGCCGCGAATTTCCCCCGGAGGGCGCTTGCCCGCGGCGGCAGTGCCAGCGGCAAGCTATCCAAAGAAAAGTGGGCTGCGCACGTGCAACGGTCGTTTCAAAGCATTTTCAGCCTGAAGTGCTTGTGCAACGTGCGCCATCCGCTATGTTTTTGGCTTCAGGCCAGGTCCAGGAAGTCCAGGATGCGCGAGAGGTGGCTGTCAAAGTCGCTGAGGGCGTGGTCGCCGCCTTCCAGGATGAGCTGCTCGGCCTCGGGGTAGCGCGCCACCATCTGGCGCCAGTCCAGCACCTCGTCGCCCTTGGCAAACACGCCCAGCTGCGGGGCGGTGGCGGCCTGTTCGTGCAAGGCCAGGTCGCGCAGCTCCTGGATGTATTCGGGGCGAAAGAAAAAGGCTTCCTCGGGGTGGTGCCAACTGGTCTGCTGGCCGATGTACTGCTCCAGCGAGTGGTCCGGCCAGACCGCGGGGTTGAGCAGCACGGCCTTGCAGTGCTTGTGGTGCGCCACCCAGGTGGCGTAGTAGCCACCCAGGGAGGAGCCGATCACCGCCATGCGCTCGCCGGGCCAGTCGCGCACCTGTGCCATCACCAGCTCCATCGCGGCGCGCGGCGAGGGCGGCAGCTGCGGGCAGTACCAGCTCACCTGTGGGTGCCGGCGCTGCACGTACTCGGCCACGGTGCGGGCCTTGGTGGACTGGGGCGAGGAGCGAAAACCGTGCAGGTACAGCAGGTGGGTGGTGGGCATGGGCAGGTGTCTGTGGATGGGCGGGTGCTGCGCCGCTGGTGAGCGTCCACACGTTCCAGGGGCAAAGCGGGCAGCAGATAATGGTGGACTATGGCCGCCGAATTTGACAAGCCCAACATTCTCCAACGCATCTTGCCGCTGTTTCGTGGCTTTGATCCGCTTTTGCTGCTGATCATCGCCGGCATGGCGTCCCTGGGCCTGCTGGCCATGTATTCGGCTGGCTACGACCATGGCACGCGCTTTGTCGACCATGGGCGCAACATGCTGCTGGCGGCGGCCATCCTGTTTGTGGTGGCCCAGATCCCCCCGCACAAGCTGATGGCCGTGGCCGTGCCCTTGTACACCCTGGGGGTGGTGCTGCTGGTGGCGGTGTTGCTGTTCGGCATCACGCGCAAGGGGGCGCAGCGCTGGGTGAATGTGGGCGTGGTGATCCAGCCCTCCGAGATTTTGAAGATCGCCGGCCCGCTGATGCTGGCCTGGTGGTTCCACCAGCGGGAAGGCGTGTTGCGGGCCATCGACTTCGTGGTTGCCTTTGTGCTGCTGATGGTGCCCGTGGCCCTGATCATGAAGCAGCCGGACCTGGGCACGGCCCTGCTGGTGATGGCGGCGGGCCTGTCGGTGATCTTTTTTGCCGGCCTGCCGTGGAAGCTGGTGGTGCCGCCCGTGGTGCTGGGGGCCGTGGGCATCGCCTGGCTGATCTGGAACGAGCCCTGGCTGTGCCAGGACGGCATGAGCTGGTACTTCCTGCACGACTACCAGCGCACGCGGGTGTGCACCCTGCTGGACCCGATGCGCGACCCGCTGGGCCGGGGCTTCCATATCATCCAGGGCATGATTGCCATCGGCTCCGGCGGCGTCTGGGGCAAGGGCTTCATGGCCGGCACACAGACCCACCTGGAATTCATCCCCGAACGCACCACCGACTTCATCTTTGCGGCGTTCTCCGAGGAGTTCGGCCTGATCGGCAACCTGTGCCTGCTGCTGGGATTTTTGTTGCTGGTCTGGCGTGGCCTGGCCATCGCCGTCAAGGCGCAGAACCTGTTCGGCCGCCTGATGGCTTCGGCCGTGGCGATGATCTTCTTCACCTACGCCTTCGTGAACATGGGTATGGTCAGCGGCATCCTGCCCGTGGTGGGCGTGCCCCTGCCATTTATCAGCTACGGCGGCACGGCCATGGTGACCCTGGGGCTGGCCCTGGGGGTGCTGATGTCAGTCGCCCGCGCGCAGCGGCTGTCTATGGCAGAGCCCAAGCACACACTGTAGCCCACAACCAACAGTTTCGCGCACCACCCACTGTCCAGCAGCCCATGGGCTGCTGGACAGTGGCCGTCTGTGAGGACGGTCACTGTCATGCCTGAGTGACGAGCGATCAGGAGATGGTTGTTAGCAATTTTTGCGGTTGTATCTACTTGTATTGGCTTTGACGCCAATTACCGGTGATGGGTGATTTTTTTATCATCCTCAACACGCGCCGCAAAAGGTATGTATCAGGCGCAACTGACATCAGATGTCAGCCTCCTTCGATTCCCTCGGAAAGATTTTTGATATGGCAACCACCACGGTTCTTGTAACGAAACTTGTAGGCCAAGCTTGGATTCGCGCCAGCGACGGCAGTCTGACCGTGTTGAAGGAAGGCATGCGCATCGCCGCGGATGCTGAACTGGTGACCGCCTCGGGAAGTTCCGTGCAACTGCAAGCCGATGGCATGCCGCTCCTGACCGTGGGCGAAAACCAGCAACTGACGCTTGCGCCCGACCTGCTCCAGCCGCCCCAAGCCGCAGAAGCCGCCGTCTTGCAGCAACCGCTGGAGGCTGCGGTCAACGACGTGATCACCGCCCTGAATGCCGGGCAAGACCCCTTGGCCAATCTGGACCCCACAGCGGCGACCCTGGCCGGTGGTGGCGGCGGCAGTGGTGCCACCTTTGTGCGCCTGAGCGGCGTGCTCGAAAGCACCAATCCTTTGGGCCTGGATTACCCGCTGTCGACCGCTGGGGTGGTGGAGCAGCCACCACTGACGGGTGGCACGGCAGCAGCGGCAGCCACAGCGGCCGCTGAGGATGTCAACGACCCGCCCGTCATCACCGTGACGGTCAAGGAGTTTGTGGAAAACAGCGCAGCCGAAGGCGATGTGGCGGCCACCTGGGTGGCCTCGGACGAGGAAGACGCAGCGGCGGACCTGGTGGTGGACTTCACCCCTGGCAGCAACAGCGACGGCTACTACGTCATCGTGGGCGGCCAGGTGGTGCTGACCGAAAAGGGTGCGGCACACGTGAACGCCGGCAACAAGTTGCCAGCGGTGGATCTGACCGTGACCGACAAGGGCGGCCTGACGGGCGACGACGCGGACACGCCAGCGGTGACCCTGGTCAACGATGCGCCCGAGATCACCGTGACGGCCAAGGAGTTTGTGGAAAACAGCGCAGCCGAAGGCGATGTGGCGGCCACCTGGGTGGCCTCGGACGAGGAAGACGCAGCGGCGGACCTGGTGGTGGACTTCACCCCTGGCAGCAACAGCGAC
>NZ_JAZHFR010000038.1:0-32355 GCF_036541385.1 Comamonas sp. GCA5
GCAACAGCTCCAGCGTGTTGCCGGCGGGGTCCTTGGCGTAAAAGCGCCAGCCTTCGGCCACGCGCACCACGGCCAGGGCCGTGGCGCCCTGGGCCTGCAGGCGCTGCTGCAGCGCCTCCACCCCGGCGACCTGCAAGGCCAGGTGCCCCAGGCATTCGCAGCCGTGGCCCGGGGTGGTGCGCGGCACCAGGTCGATGCGCTGGGCACCGGCCAGGTAGGCCAGCACCTGGGCATGCATGATCCGTGGCAGCCCCAGGCCCTCGCTGTAGAAACGTTCCACCTGCGCCTGCAGGTGGGCCGGGTAGGACAGTTGCACATGGTGCACGCCCAGCACCACGCCATCGGCTGGCAGGCGGGCACTCATGCTGCCAGCCCCCAGGCCCGCAACGCCGCGCACGGCGAGGTGGCATGGCCACTGCGCGGCACCTGCGGTGTGCGCTGCGGGCGCGGCATGGCCCCCATGCCCCATTGCTGCGCCGTGGTGCGCAGCACGCGCAGGGCGTGCACGCACAACACGTCGCGCGAGGTGGCGACAGGGGCTGCGATGGAAACGATGGGGGTGGACATGGTGCGCTCCTTCAAACAATCGGGGCGGCGCGCAACGCCGCCCCCGGGCCGCTGGTGCGGCACATCACTTCTTGGTGTAGATCTGGTCGAAACTGCCGCCGTCGGCAAAGTGGGCCTTGTCGGCCTTGGCCCAGCCGCCAAAGGCCTGGTCGATCGTGAACAGCTCCAGCTTGGGGAACTGCTTGGCGAAGTCGGCCTTGATCTTCTCGTTGGTGGGGCGGTAGAAGTTGCGCGCGGCAATCTGCTGGCCTTCGTCGGAATACAGGTATTCCAGGTAGGCCTGTGCCACCTTGCGCGTGCCCTTCTTGTCCACCACCTTGTCGACCACCGCCACCGTGGGCTCGGCCAGGATGGAGATGGACGGCGCGACGATCTCGAACTTCTCGGGACCGAATTCACGCAGCGCCAGGAAGGCCTCGTTCTCCCAGGCCAGCAGCACATCGCCCACGCCACGCTGCACGAAGGTGATGGTGGAGCCACGGGCGCCGGTGTCCAGCACGGGCACATTGGCAAACAGCTGCTTCACGAAGTCCTTGGCCTTGGCCTCGTCGCCACCATTCTTGCGCTTGGCATATTCCCAGGCGGCCAGGTAGTTCCAGCGCGCACCGCCGCTGGTCTTGGGGTTGGGGGTGATGACCTGCACGCCGGGCTTGACCAGGTCGTTCCAGTCCTTCAGGCCCTTGGGGTTGCCCTTCTTGACCAGGAACACGATGGTGGAGGTGTAGGGCGCGCTGTTGAGCGGCAGCTTCTTTTGCCAGTCGGCCGACAGGTAGTTGCCGTTCTTCACCAGGGCATCCACATCCCCCGCCAGGGCCAGGGTGGCCACATCGGATTCGATGCCGTCGATGATGGAACGCGCCTGCTTGCCCGAACCACCGTGCGACTGCTTGATGGTCACGTCCTGACCGGTCTGGGCCTTCCAGTGCTTGGCAAACGCCTTGTTGTACTCGACGTACAGCTCCCGCGTGGGGTCATAGGACACGTTCAGCAGGGTGACCGGGTCGGCCGCGAATGTCGGCAAAGCCGTGAAGGAGAAGCCCGCCAGAAGGCTGAGGGCAACGGGAATCTTGATAAAGTTGCGGCGATCATTCATTGTTGGCTTTCTGGGTTGTGCTGGGAAATACGGTCCGTTTCACCGTTGAATGGCATTCTGAAAGCAAGCCAACAAAACTTAAACCAATAAGATTTCAGTTCTTTATTACCTAAACATCTGAAATCAACCGAGGACACCCCATGGCACGTACCGTTCAATGCATCAAACTGGGTCAGGAAGCCGAAGGCTTGGACTTTCCCCCCTACCCCGGTGAACTGGGCAAGCGCATTTTTGAAAATGTGAGCAAGCAAGCCTGGGCCGACTGGCTCAAGCACCAGACCATGCTGGTGAACGAAAACCGCCTGAACCTGGCCGATGCCCGCGCCCGCCAATACCTGGCCCGCCAGATGGAAAACCACTTCTTCGGCGCAGGCGCGGACGCTGCCGCCGGTTACGTGCCCCCCAGCGCGCAGTAATCCCAAGTGAAGTGGTTGCCCCCAACCACTTCGTCGGCAGCGACGCAGCGGCGGGCTACGTGCCCCATCGGCACCAAGCACGGCCGGCGCTGCAGCGAGGGGCGTCACAAGCACTGCCTCTGCCGCGATGACGCAGGCGTTGGGCACCGACGCCCTGCTGCATGACACTCCATGGCGAGACCGCGGTTCCACCAAAGCCCCCGCCCACCGGCCCCACAGGCCGGTTTTTTATGGGCAGGCAAGTCCCCCTGGGCGTTTGGGTCTTGCACGCAGGCCATAATCGCAGCTTTTGTTTTCCGTGGGAGAGCGAGGCAGCCACACTGGGCCGGCCTCCGCCGAAGGCGCAAACTCCCATAATCGCTCAGGCACCCAGCACCACGGAACACACATGCCGACTGGAGAGCAGCCGGGACCTTGGCACAAGGTCAGCCGGCTCACCGAAGGGGCAAGCGCGCGCATGACGAACATGCACCGTGCAAAAACTCTCAGGTAAAAGGACAGCGGGAGAGGCTCATCCATGCCCCCATGGCAGCTGCTGCATTGCAGGCCTGGGCGTGTGGGTCTCACCCTTGTGCGCCCATGGGCGCTGCCTGCCGTGTCCGTCCTGTCCGATTTCCTGCACTCCGCCGCCAGCGTCCAGCTGGACGTTATCCTCGTTATCTACCTGATCGCCATCACGGCCGAAGCCATGTCCGGCGCGCTGGCCGCCGGGCGGCGCAACATGGACATCTTTGGCGTGGTCGTGATCGCCTTCGTCACCGCCCTGGGTGGCGGCACCATCCGCGACATGGTGCTGGGCAACTACCCCATCGGCTGGACCCAGCATCCGGCCTATGTCTACCTGGTGGTGTCTGCGGGCCTCTTGACCACCGTCATTGCGCGCTACATGCAACGCATGAAACATGTGTTCCTGCTGCTGGATGCCATGGGGCTGATTGCCTTCTCGCTCATCGGCAGCAACGTGGCCATCAAGCTGGGGTATGACCCGCTGGTGGTCGTCATGGCTGGCATGATCACCGGCATCAGCGGCGGCATTCTGCGCGATGTGCTGTGCAACCAGGTGCCGGTGGTCTTCCGCCGCGAGCTATATGCCAGCGTCTCCATGCTGGTCTGCCTGCTCTACCTGGGCCTGCAGGCGCTGGAGGTGTCGATCGGCATCAGCACCGCCCTGTGCTTTGCCGGGGGACTGGGCCTGCGCCTGGCCGCCATCCGCTTTGGCTGGCGCCTGCCCGTGTTCTCCTACCAGCAGCGCTGGGAGTGAGCTCCACAGGCGATCGCGCCTGATTTATTCATAGATATGCATTTTTCACCTGCACTGCTGTCCCCCTCCTCCCCGTTGCTGGCCTGGCAGGGCCGCCCCAGCTGGCGCTTGCTGAGCACCGATTTCGGCCACGGGGACAGCTTTCTGCAGGTCTGGTCCGCCTGGCAGGCCGACCCCGCGCGCAGCGCCCAATTGCACGTCACCGCCGTGCTGGCACAGCCCGTGACCGCCCAGCAGGTGCTGGCCCAGGCCCCGGCGGCGCTGCAGCCCCAGGCCCAGGCATTGGCCGACCAGCTGTACGGCCTGATGCCCGGCGTGCACCGACTGGGCTTTGACCACGGCCGCGTGCTGCTGACGCTGTGGGTGGGCGAGGCGCAGAGCCTGCTGCGCCAGCAGCACAGCGTGGCCGATGCCGTGCTGCTGCACACCCCCTGGGCCAGCGATGCCCACAGCCTCAAGGCCCTGGCGCGCCACTGCCGGCGTGGCACGGTGCTGGCTGTCCTCCCCGCAGATGCCGCCCTGCAGCAGGCCCTGGGGGGCGTGGGCTTTGTGGCGGACACCACGGCGGCCACCCCGGTACTGCGGTTCGACCCACGCTGGGAGCCGCGCCAGCGCAGCACCAACCCGCCCACCGTCACCCAGCCGGGTACGGCCCTGGTGGTGGGCGCCGGCCTGGCGGGCGCCGCCGTGGCCCACAGCCTGGCGCTGCGCGGTTGGCAGGTCACGGTGCTGGGCCAGGGGCAGGACCCGGCCGATGGGGCCTCTGGCCTGCCGGCCGGGCTGTTCTGCCCCCATGTCTCGCCCGACGACAGCGTGCTCTCGCGCCTGTCGCGCAGCGGCGTGCGCATGACGCTGCAGCGCCTGCGCGATGTCTGTCGCGAAGGCCAGGACTGGGGCCACAGCGGCGTGCTGGAGCATTGCACCGACGGCGGCACCGGCCTGCCCACCGACTGGGCCCACGGCCCCGGCGCCGACTGGAGCCACGCCACCACGCCCGAGCAGCTGCAGGCCACCGGCCTGCCCGCAGACACCACCGCCTGCTGGCACGCCCAGGCCGGCTGGGTGCGCCCGGCCCAGTTGGTGCAGGCGCAACTGCAGCACCCCTTGATCCAGTTCCGCGGCCAGACACCGGTGGCGCAGCTGCGTGCCACGGACACCGGCCTCTGGCAGGCGCTGGATGCCGAAGGCCAGGTGCTGGCCCAGGCCGATCTGGCCCTGCTGGCCTGCGGCCCGGGTACTGCGGCGCTGTTGCCGGCGGGCACCGCCTGGGCCCTGCAAGCGCTGCGCGGCCAGATCACCTGGGGCTGGCACACCCCCGCCAACGCCGCCGCACTGCCGCCCTTCCCCGTCAACGGCAATGGCAACCTAGTCACCCATGTGCCCCTGGCCCCCGGCGCGGCCTGGGTCATGGGCTCCACCTTCGAGCGCGATGTGGACACCCTGCCCATCTCCGCCGAAGACCAGATGGCCGCCCACGCGGTGAATTACGACAAGCTCGCCACGCTGCTGCCCGCCAGCGCCGCGCCGCTGGCGCCATGGTTCACGCCGGGCGACGAACGCTGCCAACCCACCTGGGGCCGCGTGCGCGTGGCCAGCCACGACCGCCTGCCGATTGCCGGCCCGGTGGGCGATGCCGCGCCCGGCCTGTGGGCACTGACCGCCCTGGGGGCCCGTGGCCTGACCCTGTCCGTGCTGTGCGGCGAGCTGATCGCCGCCCAGTTGCACGGCGAACCGCTGCCGCTGGACGCCAAGCTGGCCCTGCACCTGGGCACCGAGCGCCTGGCACGCCAGGGACAGAAAGCTGAAGTGGCACCGTTGCCAGCAAATTGACAAAGATTCGCCCAATCAAAAACAAGAGCTGCCAACGCTTATCTAGCAAGCGCTAGCAGCCAATTTGGTGCATGCATCGTCACAGGCTGCAGCGCCCGGATGCATATTGGGTGGTGTGTTGTGGGGCAAAGGCCGGGGGGCGCCTCGGCAGCCCAGTGACTTTCACGCTGGCGTGGGGCGCCACGCATACTGCGGAGCACCGTGAGTGAAGGCCAAAGCAACGCGTCTGCTGACGGCTGCCTGAGGGAACGCGCTGCGCTCAGACCGTCGCAGGAAGTCCGAAGAACTTTCTCACATAGCAGGTTGCGCGCGTACACGGGTGGCGCTGTGTCTCCTCATGCCCGCATGCTTCGCCACAGCGCTGGCTCTTCCCGCAGGCCTGCCGCAGCAGCGCTGCGAGACAGGTCTGCCTCGTCCACCTGAATTGCCGTGGCTGGTTGAGTGAAGCGCTGCAAGCGCGCAGCGAGTTCCACGGCAGGTATTCAAAAGCGCATCTTTGGTCTCCACCCACATTGCTACGCAATATGAGTTACGTCCCACGCAAGCGTGAAGGTCACTTTCTGGGCGCACCCAGAAAGTGACTCGCCCGCCGGGGCGAGATCCCGGCCTCTGATCACCAAGTCTTCACTGGCGCTACAACCCGCCGCCCCTCAGGCGCAAGCTGTCGCAGCGCGGCGGCGACACAGGGCTGCCACCCACCAAGCCAATGCAGGGCAAACAAAAGCCCCACCTCACCCCCGCACCAAGGTGCTCTTTCCGAACAAACTCTCCACCAAATCCACCACCAGCTCCGCCGTCTGGTTGCGGATGTCCAGCGCCGGGTTCAGCTCCACGATGTCCAGCGAGGCCAGGCGCCCCGTGTCGGCAATCATCTCCATGCACAGCTGGGCCTCGCGGTAGTTGGGGCCGCCGCGCACGGTGGTGCCGGTGCCGGGGGCGATCTCGGGGTCCAGGAAATCCACGTCGAAGCTCAGGTGCAGGTGCACGCCCTCGCCGTCCGGGCCATCCAGCCCCGCCAGGGCCTGCTGCATCACGGCACGCATGCCCTGTTCGTCGATGGCGCGCATGTCGAACACCTCCAGCCCCAGGCGCTGGATGATGCGTTTTTCCACCGCATCCACGCTGCGCAGGCCGATCTGGCAGATCTGTGGGCCTTGCACGGCGGGGATGGCGCCCGACAGGGCCGCCAGCGGCTCGGGGCCCTGACCGCACAGGCTGGCCACGGGCATGCCATGCAAGTTGCCGGTGGGGCTGATCTCGGGCAGGTTGCAGTCGGCGTGCGCGTCCAGCCACAGCACACGCAGGCGCTGGCCGGTGGCGCGGCAGTGGCGTGCGACGGCGCTGATGGAGCCGGTGGCCAGGGTGTGGTCGCCGCCCAGCATGATGGGCATGCGCCCGGCCTGCAGCTGGGCGTACACCGCATCGTGTGCGGCCTGGTTCCAGGCCAGGCATTCGGCGTAGTTGCGCAGGCCCTGGGCATCGCGCGGCCCGCGCGGGTTGGGCGGGCCGGCCAGATTGCCGATGTCCTGCACGTCCACGCCGAATCGGCCCAGCGCCCGGCCCAGCTGGGCCACGCGCAGCGCATCCGGACCCATGGCGGCGCCCAGGCGGCCGGCCCCCACATCGGTGGGTACGCCGATCAGAGTCACAGCTTTTTTGGCCTCCAGCGCTTGCTGGTCTAGCGCCAATAGCTCTTGTTTTTGAAACTTTTGCATTCACGCCACCTTGTGCAAAACGGGATGCCCCACCCCGGCGGCCGGGTGCAGCAGGGCAAACAAGTCCTTGGGGTCGGCCAAGGTGGGGACCAGCTCGATGGCCGACAGCAGGCCCGCCTGGCGCCCCAGCGCCTGCATGGTACGCAGGGCAGAGTAATCCTCCAGCGCAAAACCCACGGAGTCGAACAGGGTGATCTGCGCCGGCGACACGCGCCCGGGGGCCTGGCCGGTCAGCACGCACCAGAACTCGGTGACGGCGAAGTCGGCCTGCATCTGCTGCAGCTCGCCTTCGCGCCGGGTCTGGGGCTCGTACTCGACAAACACGCTGCTGCGGCGCAGCACCTCGGCCGCCAGCTCGGTCTTGCCGGGGCAGTCGCCGCCGACGGCATTGAGGTGCATGCCCGGCGCCAGCGCCCGGGCGTCCAGCACCACGGCGTTGCGCTTGTCGGCGGTGACGGTGGTGACGATGTCCGCGCCCTGCACGGCGGCCTGCACGCTGTCCACGGTCACCGCCTCGGCGCTGTACTGGTCCAGCCACGGCGCCAGGTTGCGCTGCAGCTTGGCCGAGGCGGCCGGGTCCACATCGAACAGGCGCAGCGTGCGCACGCCCAGCAGGTCCAGGAAGGCCAGGGCCTGGAATTCACTTTGCGCGCCGTTGCCGATCAGGGCCATGCAGCGGCTGTCCGGCCGTGCCAGCCGGCGCGCCACCATGGCCGAGGTGGCGGCGGTGCGCAAGGCGGTGGTCAGCGTCAGCTCGCTGACAAAGCGCGGCGCGCCGGTGGCCACGTCGGCCAGGGCGCCAAAGGCCATCACCGTGGGCAGGCCGTGCTGGGTGTTGACGGGGTGGCCGTTGACGTATTTAAAAGCGTAGTCGTGCGCGTCGGCCACGGGCATCAGCTCGATCACGCCGTGGGCGGAATGCGCCGCCGTGCGCGCGCTCTTGTCGAAATCGTTCCAGCGGGCAAAGTCCGCCTCGAGCGCCTGCACCATCTGGCGAAGGCAGGCCACAACGCCGACGCGCGCCACCAGGCGGGCGGCATCGCTGGCGCTCAGGAATTCGGTGTGCACCGAGGCGGGGGCGGCAATCGGGGGCAAGCGGTGGGTGGTGGGGGTCACGGGGGTCATAGGTCCTCCTGCCATGGGGGCTCCAGGGCGATGCGCCAAGCGTGACACAGGTCAAGCACAATTCAAATTGCCAAATTTGACTCAAAATCGTTAAATACCTGTCATTTAGACAACCTGGATTGCCACTATGTCCAATCTGGACCAGATCGACCAACGCCTGATCGCCCTGCTGCGCCACAACGCGCGCGAAAGCGTGGCCACGCTGGCAGTGCGGCTGGGCGTCTCACGCGGCACGGTCACCAACCGCCTGCGCCGGCTGGAGGACGAAGGCGTGATCGCCGGCTACACGCTGCGCCTCAAACCCGCGGCCGACACCGGAGGCCTGCAGGCCTGGATGAGCATTGCCATCGAAGGCAACGATGCCCGGCGCGTGACCGCCAGCCTGCTGGGCGAGCCCGCCGTACAGGCCCTGCACGCCACCAACGGCCAGTGGGACCTGCTGGCCGAGCTGCAGGTGGCCACCCTGCCCGAGCTGGCGCGGGCGCTGGAGCGCATCCGGCTGATCAAGGGCATCAGCCACACGGAAACCAGCATCCACCTGGAGACGCTGCGCGCCCCCCACGGCGCCGGTGCTGCGCAAAAAGATAGCTGACGGCGTGGCTGCCTGGGGCATTTCCAAGCACAATCCCCGGCAAAACCACACAACACCAGCGCGACAAGCTCCTGCTTTCTACAACCCTGGAACACGATTGCCCATGTATACCGCCCTGAAACACTCCCACATGCTGCTGGCCGTGCTGACGCTGCTGCTGGCCGTCGGCTTTGCCGCCCTGGCCTGGCAGGCCACGCCCGCCCGCAAGAGCGCGCTGGTCTATGTCTGCACCCGCATCTTTGGCGGCCTGGCCGCGCTGACCGGCCTGGCCATCACCTTCGTCGGCCCCTGGCAGCAGATGATGTACCCCTACATCGGCCTGATCCTGTACGTGGTGCATGGTCTGGCGATCGGCTTTGCCAAGCGCGCCGACAGCCCCGCCAAGCTGGGGCAGCGCCGCGGCCTGCTGGCCGTGCAATTGCTGGCCCTGCTGGCGCTTACTGGCCTGATGGGCGCCAAGCCTTTCTGAGCCCGACGCCGCAGCCGCGCATCAAAAAAGCCCCGCAGGGTGACTGCGGGCGTTTTTGCTGTGTGCACGGTGCCGCTCAGGGCTTGAGCTTGTGGCCGCAGTGCTCGCAGAAGCTGTCCGTGCGGCCCACCTGGCCGTGGCAGCTGGGGCAGTTGGGTGCCGCCGCCGGGGCGGCTCCTGGGCCTGCGGGGCTGCCGCTGGCTGTGCGTCGGCCAGGCGCTGGGCTTCCTGCGCAGCCTGCTGCGCGGCTGCGGCTTGTTCAGCCTGTAGGCGTGCCGCTTCGGTGGCCTGGCGGGCGGCCTCCCGTTCGGCGGCCAATGCGGCTTGCTGCTGGGCTTGCTCGGCGGCAGCGGCCTTGCGTGCTTCGTTGGCGGCGGCGACTTCCTGCGCCTTCTGTGCCGCAACCTGCTTGGCCCGCTCGGCGGCGGCCTTGGCCCGCTCCTTGGCTTCTTCGGCGCGCTTGCGCACATCGCTCCACACACCGTCCAGGGCCTGCTCCTCACCCGTGCTGTCGATGCTGGCGCTGGCTTGCAGATAGACCAGGTTCTGGCCCATCACCGCCACCTGGCCCAGCAGGGCAAAGATGACGCAGAACAGCACGCCCACACCCAGCCACAGCCCAATGACCGAGCCCGACATGCCCATGTGCGACAGGGCTCGGGGGCCCATGTACATCAGGCCTTCCAGCCCCATGCCCCCCGCGCCGCCACCGGCAATGCCGGTGCCCATGGCCGTCAGGCTGATCGACGCCGGCAGCAGGCCCATGAACAGCAGACCGGTGATGACCATCAGGATGACGTAGAGCACGATCTGCATCAGCACCACCTCGACCAGGCGGTTGCGGGCGATGCCGATCACGCTGGCCAGAGCGGCCTTGAACGGCAGGCCGCTCCAGACGGCGGGCGCAAACATGGGCGCCACCACGCAGACCCAGGCCACGATCAAGGCAGACGCGGCGATGATCAGCACCGGGTGTGCCACAAAGGCCAGCACCGCACCCAGCAATGGGATCTTGCAGACGAAGTAGATGATGGCCGCCACCAGGTAGAAGAGCAGCGTGGCCACCAGGGCCAGCAGCGCCAACCCCAGGAACTTGGGCACGCACAGCAGGCCCGCGTAGGCCGCATCGGCAAAACCGCGCACGGCGATGCCCTGGGCCTTGTCCATCAGCATCACACCCACGGCGGAAACGCCGGAGAAGAAAACCACCGCGGTCGCCAGCATCAGCAGGCCGAACAGCAGCACGCCGGCAAAGCCGCCCATGCCACGGGCCAGGGCCTGGCTGACAAAGACCAGCAGGCCGCACGCCACCAGCGTGATGAAGCCCATGGCCAGAGGCCGCCATTGCGTCAGGCCTTCGCCTGCACGCGCCAGCGCCGAAAATTGAATGTTTTGCAGTCTAGAACTCATCCCGTCCCTCTTTCTTTTTGACAAGCGATGGGTGGCGGTGTGCCCGCCATCCCTGGGCCCGCAGTGGTCCGCGGGCCCCCATGACCTCACAGGCTGCCGCGGATCGCGCCGGCCTTGACCGTGTAGCGCTCCACCCCAGCAGGCACGTTGGTGGTAGTTTGCTTTTCCACCGTGATGGGCTGCCCAGCCGGGCTCTTGGTGTTGCCCGAAGCGGTGTTGACGCGTTTGGCCTTCACATCGGCCGGGTTCTGCTGCACCAGGATGCTGGCGCTGCCGCGGTTGTCGGCCAGGGTGTTGGCCAGGTCCTTGATCTCGTCCATGGCCTGGGTGTAGCCGTCTTTGCCCTTGCCGCCCAGGGGCATGTCCAGGGTCACGGCATCCAGGGTGCGCATGTTGCGCTTTTGCTGGCTGCGGCTGTCGGTGATGTCGACGTGGATCACGGCCACCTCGCCGGCCACGGCGCGCTGCTTGGGCCCCAGCGGCTGTGTCGCTGCGACGGCGCGCGCCTGGGCCTCGCGGGCGGTCTGGATTTCCTGCTCGAACACGGTCTGCAACTGCTCGAAGCGCCCGCCCTGGCCCGTGCTGGCCATGGCAGCTTCCTGGCCCCCGCAGGCCTTGCCGGTGGCGCGGGCCAGCATGCAGCTGAGCGAATTGCTGGCTTCGTCCATGGTGGCACAGCCTGTCACGGTCAGCAGTGCAGCCACCACCACGGTTGTCTTGATCATTCGCATGGGTTCACCTCTCTCTCGGTCTCTCGGAATCTGTCGGGGAGATGACAGCCACGCGGCCCTGGGCCATGTGGCGTCCTTCCTCGGTTGTGCGGGGGAATGGGCAAGCCCGTGGGCCCGTCAATCCAGCAAGCTGTCCAGCGTGTTGGCGGGTTTGGGGGCCGGCTTGGGCGCCACAGGCTTGGGGGCCGCAGGTTTGGGCGTGGCCGCCACCGGGGCCGGGGCAGGTGCCACGGCGGGCTCCAGCGGCTGCGGTGCAGCCACCACGGCGGGTTCTGCCGGGGTTGGCAGGGCCTCAGCGGCGGACGCGGGGTCCAGCGCCTCGGCCTGGGGGCCCACAATATTCGCCGCCCGGGCCTTGTCTTCGTCTTCCGGCAGGCTGGGGGTTGGGTCGTTCAGGCGCTCGGCGTTGATGACCGTCTGTGCCCCCGGCTTGAACAGCATCCAGGTGCCGCCGGCCGCCACGGCCAGCACCCCGACCACCACAAGCGCCAGCAGCTTGGGCTGCAAGGCGGCGGGCTTGGGCGGGGTGGCCGCAGGCCCCGTCACCGGCGGGGTTGGTGCGACAGGGTCCGCCGCGGGCGTCACCGGAACAGGCGGGCTGACCAGCGGCGCAGACGGGGTCGAGGCCGGAGTCGGGGTCACCACTGCGGCTGCGGTGCGTGCCACGCCGCACTGCAGGCAGAACTTGGCACCGGGCGAGCACAGCGCCCCGCAGGCACTGCACGCCTGCTTGGTCACGGCCACCTCCTCCGTCCCGGCAGCCGCCTGCGTGGGCGTGCCGCATTGTTTGCAAAATTTGGCGTTATCGGACAGCGGATGTGTGCAGTGGTGACAGTGCATAGGGTGCGTTGGTGAAGAAATTCCCGGCATTCTGTCGGTAAAAACCGCATCCATCAAACATTCCGAGGCTGCGCGTGGGCTGGACCACACGGGCTTTTTGCGATGTCTCCGCATGGCGTCCGCTGCGGACGAGCAAGTCTTAACTTCACTCCATATTTCACAAAGATATAAGACAACAACAAAACAATCGTTTGTTTTTATAAAGAGATTTCATACAGTGCGCAGCCAGAGGGTTCCCATCGATAAGACCCAGCTTTCCACGATCGCGACTGCGCCATGTACCAATACACCGAATTCGACCAAGCGTTTGTCCAGCAACGCGCTGACCAATTCCGAGACCAGCTGGAGCGCTGGCAGACCGGCAAGCTGGCGGAAGACGACTTCCGCCCCCCTGCGCCTGCAAAACGGCTGGTATGTACAGCGTTACGCCCCCATGCTGCGCGTGGCCGTGCCCTACGGCGAAATCAATGCCGCCCAGATCCGCGTGCTGGCCCGCGTCGCCCGCGAGTACGACGAGCCCGAAGCCGCCGTCTTCCAGGCCGCCATGGACGGCCAGGGCAAGCTGGGCACCACCTTCCTGCCCACGCACTGCGCCCACTTCACCACGCGCACCAACGTGCAGTTCAACTGGATCCCGCTGTCCAAGGCCGCCGACGTGATGGACCTGCTGGCCACGGTGAACCTGCACGGCATCCAGACCAGCGGCAACTGCATCCGCAACACCACCACCGACGCCCTGGCCGGGATTGCCGTGGACGAGGCCGTGGACCCCCGCCCCTACGCCGAAATCCTGCGCCAGTGGACCACGCTGCACCCCGAGTTTGCCTTCCTGCCGCGCAAGTTCAAGATCGCCATCACCGGCGCGGCCGAAGACCGTGCGGCCACCGGTTGGCACGATGTGGGCCTGCACCTGGTGAAGAACGCCGCAGGCGAGGTCGGCTTCAAGGTCTTCGTGGGCGGCGGCATGGGCCGCACCCCCGTGATCGCCACGCAGATTCGTGAGTTCCTGCCCTGGAACCAGATCATGAATTACATCGAGGCCATCGTGCGCGTCTACAACGAGCTGGGCCGCCGCGACAACAAGTACAAGGCCCGCATCAAGATCCTGGTCAAGGCCGAAGGCCAGGCCTACATCGACGCCGTGGAAGAGGAATACCGCCAGATCGTTGAAGTCGATGGCGGCCCCCACACCGTGCCCCAGGCCGAATTCGACCGCGTGGCGGCCATGTTCGTCGAGCCCGACCTGTCGTCCTACCCCGCCATCGGCGCCGAGCAGGCGAATGCCGAACTGCAGGCGCAGATCGCCGCCTCGCCCGCGTTCGCGCGCTGGGTGCAGCGCAATGTGCACCCCCACCGCAACCCGGCCCTGCGCGCCGTGACCCTGTCCTTCAAGCGAGCCGGCCAAGCCCCGGGCGATGCCAACGGCGACCAGCTGGACGCCCTGGCCGACCTGATGGATGTGTTCTCCGCCGGCGAAGCCCGCGTCACCCACGACCAGAACGTGCTGCTGCCCTGGGTGCACGCCAGCGAGCTGCACGCCCTGTGGCAGCAGGCCAAGGCCCTGGGCCTGGCCAGCACCAACGTGGCCCTGCTGACCGACATGATCGCCTGCCCCGGCGGCGACTTCTGCGCCCTGGCCAATGCCCGCAGCCTGCCGATTGCCGAAGCCATCACCCAGCGCTACCAGGACCTGGACGAGCTGGACGACATCGGCGAGATCGACCTGCACATCAGCGGTTGCATCAACAGCTGCGGTCACCACCACAGCGGCCACATCGGCATCCTGGGCGTCGACAAGGACGGCAAGGAGTGGTACCAGGTCACGCTGGGCGGCTCGGACGGCTCCACACTGTCCGGCGAAGCCGGAGCCGGCAAGGTGATCGGCCCCTCGTTCTCGGCCGCCGAAGTGCCCGACGTGCTCGAAGCCGTGCTGACCACCTACCGCGACCTGCGCCAGCCCGGCGAGCGCTTCATCGACGCCGTGCGCCGCATCGGCCTGGACCCGTTCAAGGAAGCCGGCAAGGCTGCGCGCCACCCCGCGCCTGCCGAGGTGGAAACCGAAGCCGTCTGAGCCCCCAGAACCCCAAGGAAACCACCATGCAAATTCTGGCCCACAACGACTACCAGGCCCCGACCGCCAGCACGGCCACCGTGCTGCTGCTGGCCAACGACACCAACGTGCTGGACGTGAACCTGGACGGCATCACGCAGATCGACCTGCACTTTCCCGCCTTCACCGACGGCCGCGCCTTCAGCCAGGCCTACCTGCTGCGCCGCCGCCTGAAGTTTGCCGGCGACATCCGCGCCACGGGCGATGTGCTGATCGACCAGCTGGTGCAGATGCAGCGCACCGGCTTCAGCAGCGCCGTGCTGCGCGAAGGCGTGGACGCGGCCGATGCCCAGCGCCAGTTCGAGCGTTTCGGCGGCTACTACCAGGCCGACGCCGTGAACCCCCTGCCCCACTTCCACGCACGCCAGGCCACCGCATGAGCGCACTTGCCCCCACCCTCGATCTGGCCCAGGTGAATGCCGAACTGGGCCGCGACGCCCAGGCCCTGGTGAACTGGGCCGTCGGCCTGGACCTGCCCACCATCGTCACCACCAATTTCCGCCCCTTCGAGGCGGTGATCCTGCACATGGTGACGCGCGCCCGCCCCGACGTGTCCGTGGTCTGGATGGACAACGGCTACAACACCGAAGCCACCTATCGGTTTGCCGATGCGGTGACCAAGCAGCTTGGGCTCAACCTGAAGATCTACCTGCCCCTGCGCTCGCGCGCCCACCGCGAGGCCGTGGAAGGCCCCACGCCCGCGCTGGACGACCCACGCCACGCGGCCTTCACCGCCGAGGTGAAGCTGGAGCCCTTTGCCCGCGCCCTGCGCGAGACCGCGCCCCAGGTCTGGTTCACCGCCCTGCGCGCCACCGACACCGCCGTGCGCGCCGCCATGGACCCGGTCAGCATCAACCCCGACGGCCTGATCAAGGTGGCGCCCCTGCTGCACTGGTCGTCCAAGGACCTGTACGAATACTGCGAGCAGCACGGCCTGCCCAACAACTTCGACTACGTGGACCCCACCAAGGGTGAAGACAACCGCGAATGCGGCCTGCACATATCCCACTAAGAACCATAGCTACCAGCCCTTACTGGATAAGCGCTAGAGCCCGATTTCGTTTGAAAGTATCTGTATGAACGCCCGTGTGGACACCCCCGTGCTGAGCCAGCTCAGCAACCGCCACCTGGATGCGCTGGAAGAGGAAACCATCTTCATCCTGCGCGAAGTGGCCGCCGCCTTTGAACGTCCCGCCCTGCTGTTCTCGGGCGGCAAGGACTCGCTGGTCATGCTGCGCTGCGCCGAGAAGGCCTTTGGCGCGGGCCGCATCCCCTACCCGCTGCTGATGATCGACACCGGCCACAACTTCCCCGAAGTGACCGATTTCCGCGACTTCCGGGCGCAGGAGCTGGGCGCCGAGCTGATCGTGCGCAGCGTGGAAGAATCCATGGCGCGCGGCACGGTGCGCCTGGCCCACCCGGAAGAGCCCCGCAATGCGCACCAGTCGGTCACGCTGCTGGAAGCGATTGAAGAGTTCCGCTTTGATGCGCTGATTGGCGGCGCCCGCCGCGACGAGGAAAAGGCCCGCGCCAAGGAACGCATCTTCAGCCACCGCGACAGCTTTGGCCAATGGCAGCCCAAGGCCCAGCGCCCCGAGCTGTGGACGCTGTTCAACACCCGCATTGCCCCCGGCGAGCACTTCCGCGTGTTCCCCATCAGCAACTGGACCGAGCTGGACGTGTGGCAGTACATCGAGCGTGAGCAGATCGCCCTGCCCAGCCTGTACTACAGCCACCCGCGCCACATCGTCGAGCGCAAAGGCCTGCTGGTGCCCGTGACGGAGCTGACCCCGCCCAAAGACGGCGAAACCGTCGTGGTGCGCGATGTGCGTTTTCGCACCTTGGGGGACATCACCTGCACCTGCCCCGTGGAAAGCACGGCAGCCACGGCGGCCGAGATCGTGATCGAGACCCTGGCCGCCGAGGTCAGCGAACGCGGCGCCACGCGCATGGACGACAAGACCAGCGAGGCCTCCATGGAAAAGCGCAAGAAAGACGGTTACTTTTAATGCATCCCCCTGAGGCGCTCACGCGCCTTCCCCCTTCTCTTGCAGGCTTCGCCTTTGGGAAGGGGAACACCACCAGCGCGGCGGGGCGGCCCTTGCGCGGTGGTTCTGGGTTGGGCCGTGCCTGAGTTGAGGTCATGCCCTGACTCACTCACTGAAAGCTTTCGATGACTGAAATCATTAATTCCATAGCTACTAGCGCAGGCACAGCAAGCGCTAACGGCCAATTTGACTCTGATTCCGACCACGTCTCCGCACTGCGCTTCATCACCTGCGGCTCGGTGGACGATGGCAAGTCGACCCTGATCGGCCGCCTGCTGGTGGACACCCGCGCCGTGCTGCAGGACCAACTGGCCGGCGTGACCAAGAGCGGTGAGACCGATCTGGCCCTGCTGACCGACGGCCTGTCGGCCGAGCGCGAGCAAGGCATCACCATCGACGTGGCCTACCGCTACTTCAACACCGACGCGCGCAAGTTCATCATCGGCGACGCGCCCGGCCATGAGCAGTACACGCGCAACATGGTCACGGCCGTCAGCAGCGCCGACGCCGCCGTGGTGCTGGTGGACGCCACCAAGCTGGACTGGCAGAACCCCGGCTTGCAACTGCTGCCGCAGACGCGCCGCCACAGCCTGCTGGCCCACCTGCTGCGCGTGCACTCGCTGGTGTTTGCCGTCAACAAGCTGGACGCCGTGGCCGACCCGGCCCTGGCCTTCACCCACATTCGCGGCGCCCTGGAGCGTTTCGCCCAAGACGCCGGCATTACCGTGGCGGCCACCGTGCCTGTGTCCGCCCTCAAGGGCTACAACGTGGTCAACGCCCACCAGGGCTGGGCCGGCTATGAAGGCCCCAGCCTGCTGCAGCTGCTGGAGCAGTTGCCTAACACCCCGGCCGACACCGATCTGCCCCTGGCCTTCCCCGTGCAGTGGGTGGAAAAGTTCCACGACAGCGCCGTCACCACCCAGGGCCGCCGCGTGTTCTGGGGCCGTGTGGCCGCCGGCAGCGCCCAGGTGGGCGCACAGGTGCAGATCCTGCCCAGCGGCCAGCTGGCCACCATCGCCCAGGTGATCGACCATGCCCGCGCGCCCCAGGGCGTGACGGCGGGCCTGTCCGCCGGCATCACGCTGGACCGCGAGGTGGATGTCTCGCGCGGCGACTGGATCGTGGCCGCCCCCGTGCAGGCCGCCGTGGCCGACGATGATTTCGACACCCCCACCGCCCAACCCGCCTGGCCCAGCAGCCGCAGCCTGAGCGCCACCGTGGCCTGGATGGACAACGAGCCCCTAGTACCAGGCCGCGTCTACTGGGCGCTGCACGGCCACCGCTGGGTCAAGGCCAAGGCCCAGCGCGTGGTGCACCGCCTGAACGTCAACACCCTGGCCGAGGAAGACGCCGCCCAGCTGGAGCCCAACGCCATCGGCGTGGTGGAGTTTGCGCTGCAGGAAGCGATTCCCACCGCCGCCTTCCACCGCAGCCGCGCCCTGGGCTCGCTGATCCTGGTGGACACCGCCAGCAACGCCACCGCGGCAGCCGTCCTGGTGCGCTGAACGCGCGCCCGGATTTGATCCGCCACACGGAAACCGCAGCTTGATACCCCTGAATCCATGCCCACTGCTGGCAGGGTTCAGGAAAAAACCTAGAATCGTGGGTTAATACCGATCCCCTTGCATACTGCATAAGAAGAATCTCTCATGACACACGTCGTCACCGAAAACTGCATCAAGTGCAAATACACCGACTGCGTGGATGTTTGCCCCGTGGACTGCTTCCGCGAAGGACCAAACTTCCTCGTGATTGACCCCGATGAGTGCATCGACTGCGCGGTCTGCATTCCCGAATGCCCGGCCAACGCCATCTTTGCGGAAGAAGATACGCCGGCCGACCAGTTGCACTTCATCAAGCTCAACGCCGAGCTGGCCATGGCCAAGGGCTGGAAGAGCATCACCAAGCGCAAGGCCTCGCTGCCCGACGCCGACGACTGGAACGGCAAGGAAGGTAAGCTCAGCTTGCTGGAGCGTTGATCGCCTCCGTCCACGCTGGCCCCGATCGCCCCACCCATCAGCCCCAGCCCCCTGGGGCTGTTTGCTTTGTAGCTGCCTGATCGCTTTGCACCCACCCGTATGACCTCTGCCCCTGCCTGCTCCGCCCCGCTGTCCACCGATGTCGCCGTGATCGGCGCAGGCCCGGTGGGCATGTTCCAGGTGTTCCAGCTGGGCTTGCAGGGGCTGCGCAGCCACCTGATCGACGCCCTGCCCCACCTGGGCGGCCAGTGCGCCGAGCTGTACCCGGACAAGCCCATCTACGACATCCCGGGCATTCCCGTGTGCACGGGGGCCGAGCTGGTGCAGCGCCTGCGCCAGCAGATGGCACCGTTTACCCCCACGCTGCACCTGGGCCAGCAGGTCCAGACCCTGGCGCAGGAGGACGACGGCCAGTGGCTGCTGGGCACCGCCACCGGCACCACGCTGCGCACCAAGGCCGTGGTGATTGCCGCGGGCGTGGGCTCGTTCGTGCCCAAGGCCGTGAAGGTCGACGGCATCGACGCCCTGGTCGGCCACAGCGTGCACTACCACCCGGCCGATCTGGCCCGGCTGCCCCTGCGCGGGCAGCAGGTGCTGGTGCACGGCGGCGATGAACTGGCCGTGCAGGCCGCCATCGACGCCCTGGCCCAGGCACCGGCCAGCGTCACCCTGATGCACCGCCGCGAGGTCTTCACCGCCCCCGAAGCCTTGCTGGCCCAGCTGCAGGCCCACCAGGCCGCCGGCCGCATCCGCGTGCTGGCCGCCCAACCCCTGGCGCTGCAGGCCGATGGCACGGCGCTGCAGGCACTCGACGTCAGCCTGCCCGATGGCAGCCCCCACAGCCTGCCGGTGCAGCAGTGGCTGGTGTTCCAGGGCATCTCGCCCAAGCTCGGCCCCGTGGCCGACTGGGGGCTGGAGCTGGTCAAGAAGCAGCTGCCCGTTGACACGGGCACCTTCGTCACCGAAGCCCCGGGCGTCTACGCCGTGGGCGACATCAACCACTACCCGGGCAAGCGCAAGCTGATTGTCTGCGGCTTTCACGAAGCCACGCTGGCGGCTTTCTCGATCGCGGAATACCTGACCGACAAGCCCGTGCTGCTGCAATACACCACCTCCAGCAGCCATCTGCAAAGCCTGCTCGGGGTGGCCCCCAGCGCCGCCTAAGCGTCCTCTCCTACCCGCTAAACCCCGGTCGTGCCACGCCCGCCGGGCCGACCCCGCACGGCAGTCCCCTTTGCCCCTGGGTCACCCGCTGGCGCCACGGCGCCCCGATATGATTTGCGGACTTGCCCCGCCTTTTCCAATCATATTTATTCAAAAGGCGGCCGCTTCATTTTTATCCAGCGACCCAATCCCTGATTGGGTTTTTTTATGCATTCATTGGCAATTCCATCCGCTTCGGCACGCCCCCCTGCGGGTCGTTCGATGTCCCACACCAATATCCAGCAAGCCCTGCAGGACATCGGCCGGCAGGCCGATGTCTTGATGCTGTTGTTGATTATGGGTTGCAGCATTCTGGCTGTGCCGATTGCCTGGCATTACTCCAGCCTGGATGGGGTGCTGATTTTCAGCCCGCTGCTCAGCGCCCTGGCCGCCGCGCTGTGTTTCAGCCTGCGCGGGACGGTCATCACGCGCTACGCCTTGCCGTTGCTGCTGTGCGCCACGGTCGCGCTGCACATCCAGGTTTCGCTGGGCACGATCGAATTTCACTTCGGGGTATTTGTCACATTGGCCCTGGTCATGGTCTACCGCGAATGGCGCGTGGTATTGGCCTGTGCGGCATTTTTTGCCGTGCACCATATATTGTTCGACCGTTTGCAGGCCTGGGGTTACGGCATTTACTGCACCACCGAAGCAGATTTTCAGAAAATCGTCTTGCATGCCACGTTTGTGGTGGCACAAACGGCCGTGGAGATATTCATTCTCCAGAAAATGGTGGCGTCTTACCGCCAGGGGATTGAATTGCAGGGTCTGGTCAATGCCCTGGACGATGGCGGCCAATTCAATCTGGATATTTCCGGGGAATCGGTGCAGACGCCCCTGGCGCGCGAGCTGCAGGCGCTGATGCTGAACCTGCATGACACGGTGCGCACCGTGACACACAGCGTGCGCCAGATGCAGACCGCCAGCCACGAGATCCAGACCGGCAGCAACGACCTGTCGGCCCGCACCGAACAGGCCTGCAGCGCCCTGGAGGAAACCGCCCGTGCCGCCTCGCGCGTGCTGGCGGCCGGCGAACATGCCCGGGCGCTGGCCGCGGACACCGACGCCATGACGCGCAACGCCACCGAGGCCGCGCACCAGGGCCAGGCCGTGGTGGCGGCCCTGGCCGAGAGCATGGACACCATCCACCAACAGTCGGCAGAGATTGCCGAGATCGTGGCCGTGGTCGATGGTCTGGCGTTCCAGACCAACCTGCTGGCCTTGAATGCTGCCGTGGAAGCTGCCCGTGCGGGCGAGCAAGGTCGTGGTTTTGCCGTGGTAGCGGAAGAAGTGCACCGCCTGGCCCTGCGCAGCGCCGACGCGGCCCAGCAGATCCGCGGGCTGATCCAGTCCTCCGGGCAAGCGATCGCCCTGGGCTCCAGCCAGAGCCAGGACGCGCTGGCCGCCATGCAACAGCTGCAACATGCCTCGGGCAATGTGACGGGCAGCATGCGCGAGATCATGGACTCCACGCAGGAACAGGCCAGCGCCATGGCCGACATCACCCAGGCCATCCACCAGCTCGAGCACAGCATGTCGCAGAACTCGGCCCTGGCCGAAGAGTCGCACGCCGCCGCCAGCAGCCTGCAGGAGCAGACGGTGCAGATGCGCCGCAGTGTGCAAGCCTTCAAAATCTGAAGCGCACACCGCGCATAAAACAAAGGGCTTCAGGTCAAAAACACCTGAAGCCCTTTGTCTTTGAGCGCAGGACGCTCATTTTTTTATGAGCACCTGCCGCGTTTACAAGGTTTTGCGCATGGTGATGTGGTCGATGCCCGCTTCCTGGTAGACCTCGCCCTCGGGCACAAAGCCGGCGCGGGTGTAGAAGTTGCGGGCGTGGACCTGGGCGTGCAGCACGGCCTCGCGGTCCCCGCGTTGCTGTGCGGCCTCCACCAGCGCGTCCAGCACCCGGCGTCCCACGCTGGAGCCACGCAGCTCGCGCGCCACGGCCATGCGGCCGATGCGGCCCACGCCGGGCGCATCGCTGACCAGCCGCCCCGTACCGACGGCATGGCCCAGGCGGTTGAGGGCCACGACATGGCGGCAGACCGGATCGAACTCGTCCATCTCGATCTCGGGCGGCACGCCCTGCTCCTTGACGAAGACTTCCATGCGCAGGCGCTCGGCCAGGCGGCCCAGGTCGTTCCAGTTGCCGGAGCGCAGTTGCACCATGTCCTCGCCGGCCTCGAAGGCGCTCAGCATGTCGCGCAGCGCCTGCGGCACGGGCTGGGATTGCTGCTGTGCGTCGGCAAACACATAGACCAGCTCCACCGTGTTGAGCAGTTGCTGGCCGCGGAAAATGCCCGCCTCAAACTGCAGCGAGGTGTTGCCCTGGCGCACGCAGCGAATGCCCACGTCCAGCACATCGCCCATCTGGGCCGAGGCGTGGTAGGTCACCGTGGCCTTCTTGACGAACAGCTCGCCGCCCAGCGTGGCCCAGCTTTGCGCATACGGCATGGCCATCTGGCGCCAGTAGTCGGTGACCGCCACGTCGGCGTACATCAGGTAGTGGGCGTTGAAGACGATCTTCTGGGCATCCACTTCGGACCAGCGCACCGTCAGGCGGTGGCGGCAACGGAAATCTTGGGGTCGCATCGTTGGCTCTTTCATGTCGCGGGCATCAGTCGGCGGGCGTGGTGCCCAGCGCCGCACGCAAGGCGGCGGCCATGGCGGCATGCGCCTGGCGCGCCTCGGGAATGGCGCGGCCCATCTTGATGAACTCGTGGGTCACGCCCTTGTAAATCTCCAGCTCGACCGGCACGCCCGCCATGCGTAGCAGGTCGGCGTACTGCACGCCCTCATCGACCAGCGGGTCCAGCTCGGCCAGGCAGAAGAAGGCCGGCGCCACGCCCTCGACGTCCGGGGCCAACAGGGGCGCAAAACGCCAGTCCTCGCGGTCGGCCGCGCTGCGCACGTAGTGGTTGAAGAACCACTGGATGCCATCACGCTCCAGCACCAGGCCGTGGGCATAGCGCAGGTGCGAATCCGTGTCCTGGTGGGCGCAGGTGCCGGGGTAGATCAGCAGCTGCAGCTGCAGCACCAGGCCGGCATCGCGCGCCAGCAGTGCGCAGGCCGCGGCCAGGGTGCCGCCGGCACTGTCGCCGCCCACGGCCATGCAGCCGGTGTCCAGCTCCAGGCCGGCACCGTGCAGGGCCAGCCACTGCAAGGCGTCCCAGGCGTCGTGGATGGCGGTGGGGAAGCGGTGCTCCGGTGCCAGGCGATAGTCCAGCGACACCACGGCGCAGCCTGACAGTCGGGCCAGCTGGCGGCACAGGATGTCGTGCGTCTGCACGCTGCCGATGGTGAAGCCGCCGCCGTGCAGGTACAGCAGCACCGGCAGGGCCTGGCCCTGCGTGGGCGCATACAGCCGGGCCGGCAGCGCGCTGCCATCGCGCGCGGGAATGCGCAGGTCTTGCACGCGGGCCAGCTCGGGCTTGGTGATCTCCAGCACGCCGGCGCCCGCCTCGTAGGCGGCACGGGCCTGCTCGGGGCTCAGCGTATGCAGATGGGGGCGGTTGGCACGCACCATGCGGCGCAAGACATCGCGCATGGCCGGCGTCAGGGGATGGGGCAGTTCGTGGTCGGGACTCACAACACGCAAACAACAGTCACAAAGCCGCACATCATGCAGCAATCCCGGGCCGTGCGCAGCCAAAACGGCGGACTTTGTCCCCGGGGTGACCGTGGCCCAGCCCGGCTCAGGGTTCCCAAGGTGGCGCGATGGCCGCAGGCTGACTAGATTGCCAGTCCAGCGTGTGCACATGGCTTCACAGGGAAATTCGCATGGCCTTCATCAATTACGTGACCCAGATCCAGTTCGACTTCGGCGCCGTGCGCCTGCTGCCGCAGGAATGCCAGCGCGTGGGCATCACCCGCCCACTGATCGTGACGGACGCGGGCGTCAAGGCGGCCGGCGTGCTGCAGCATGCGCTGGACGCCCTGGGCGCGCTGCCCGTGACGGTCTTTGATGCCACCCCCAGCAACCCCACCGAGGCCGCCGTGCGCGCCGCCGCCGACCTGTACCGCCAGCACCGCTGCGACGGGCTGATCGCCGTCGGCGGGGGCAGCGCCATCGACTGCGCCAAGGGCGTGGCGATTGCCGCCACCCACGAGGGCCCTCTGACCACCTACGCCACCATCGAAGGCGGCTCTGCCAAGATCACGGCCGCCGTCGCCCCCATCATCGCCGTGCCCACCACCAGCGGCACGGGCAGCGAGGTGGCGCGCGGTGCCATCATCATCGTCGACGACCACCGCAAGCTGGGCTTTCACAGCTGGCACCTGGTGCCCAAGGCCGCCATCTGCGACCCCGAGCTGACCTATGGCCTGCCGCCCCTGCTGACGGCCGCCACCGGCATGGATGCTATCGCCCATTGCATGGAAACTTACATGGCGGCGGCCTTCAACCCGCCGGCCGATGGCATTGCCCTGGACGGCCTGGAGCGCGGCTGGGCGCACATCGAACGCGCCACGCGCAACGGCCAGGATGCCGAGGCGCGCCGCCAGCTGATGAGCGCCAGCATGCAGGGCGCCATGGCCTTCCAGAAAGGCCTGGGCTGCGTGCACAGCCTGAGCCACAGCCTGGGCGGCATTGCCCCCCGCCTGCACCACGGCACCCTCAACGCCATGTTCCTGCCGGCGGTGGTGCGCTTCAACGCCGAGGCCGCGTCGGTGGTCAAGGACCACCGGCTGGAGAAGATGGCCCACGCCATGGGCCTGGCCAGCGCCAGCGACATCCCCGAGGCCCTGCGCGACATGAATGCCCGCCTGGGACTGCCCAGTGGCCTGGGCGCCCTGGGGGTGGAACAGGACTGGCTGGATGCCGTGATTGCCGGTGCCCTGAAAGACCACTGCCACGCCACCAACCCGCGGCTGGCCAGCGCCCAGGACTACGCCGACATGCTGCACGCCGCCTGGTAAGGCCGGCCTCAGGCTGCGGGCGGCGCTCCTGTGGCGCCCTGGGCCCGCGCCTGCACCTGCTGCATCACCTCCCGCGCCATGCCTTGCAGCACCGCCAGGCCGGCGGCATCCATGTTGCGCGGGGCATCGTGCAAGATGCACAGGCTGCCCAGCACCATCCCCGCCGCATCCACCAGCGGCACGCCGGCATAGAACTGGATGCCCGCCCGCCGCAGCCACGGGTTGTCGGCAAACCGCGGGTCGCGCGCCAGGCTGTCCACCACCACACTCTGCCCCTCCTGCACCACATAGGCACAGATGGAGGCATCACGCGGCAGCCCCGGCGAGGCAGGCGGCACCCCGCCGTGCACCAGCAGACCACCCGGGGTGTGCACCCAGTCGGCATCGACCAGCGAGACCTGGGCGTACTTCACATCAAAGGCATGGGCCGCTTTCAGGGCAGCGTTCCTGTAGACCTCGGTGCAACCAGCATCCAGAGCGCCGCTGCGCTGCAGGTGCTGCAGGCGCTGCGCCTCGTGCGGCGGCCTGCGCGCCGGCACACAACCCTGGGCCGTGGTCGGCACCGGCGACGCCGCCTGCTGGATGCGCAACACCGCCTCGTGCATGCTGGTGACCAGGGCCTGCACGCCCAGGCGCTGCAAGTCCTCGCCCTGCAGGCCTTCGGGGGGCACGTTCCACAACGCCAGCACCACCTGCAGCTGCGGATACCGCCGACGGATGCGGCGCAGCCACTGGCGCAACAGGATGTGCGGCTGCCCATGCAGGGTGGACAGCACCAGCCACTGCACATGCTGCCAATCGCCGATGCCGTCCAGCCCCCGGTCCGGCGCCAGGGCATGGCTGGCACTGGTGGCGGGTAGGCCCTGCAACTGCAGGCTGTGCGCCAGCATGCGGGCGGCCCAGGCATCCACCGCCCAGCGGGCCCCCACACAGTGCACGCGCCCGCACGCCGCCGCGTCTGCCAGCCCTGGCGCACCCGGGTAATCCTCGGTCAGCTCTTCCAGCAGGTCTTCCATGCCGTTGGAAAGGCGCATGCGGTGCTCGACCGTGGCTGCCTCGGCATGGTGCTTGCACGCCAGCTGCAAGGCCGGCAGCGCCACCTGGCCGTAAAAGCCCTCCACCGCTGCGGCCTTGTCCGCTGCCGCCGGCCTGGCGGGCAGGCGCTGGGCGATGTCGCTGCGTGCCAGGGCAATCGCATCGGACACGTCCTCGGCCAGCAGGCGCTGGTACAGGCGGTGCGGGGCGTCCATCACCGGCTGGCTGCCCAGCAGCACCTCCAGGAACTGCAAGCCCGGCAGATAGCGCCCCAGCACCAGGCAGCAGGCCGTCAGCGGCGTCGACAGGATCAGACCGATGGGCCCCCACAGCGCGGTCCAGAAGGTGGCGGCGATGATGATGGCCAGGGTCGACAGGCCCGTGCTGCTGCCGTACAGCCAGGGCTCGACAATGTGGTTGCTGACCAGCTCCAGCAGCAGCACCAGCGCCAGGGTCCACATCAGCATGTCCCAGCCCGGCGCCACGGCAAACGCCAGGGCCAGCGGAAACACCGCGGCCACCAGCGGCCCCACGTAGGGCACAAAGCGCATCACCATGGCCAGCACCCCCCACAGGATGGCCCCGGGCACGCCAATCAGCCACAGGCCCGCCGCCATGGGCACGCCATAGGCCACATTCACGATGCACTGCATGCGCAGGTAGCGGCCGATGCGGTGGGCGGCCTCGTCCATGGCATCGGTCGCCACGTGCGGATTGCCCCCCATCAGGCGCAGCAGGCGGTCGCGCAGGTCGTCGCGGTCCAGCAGGATCAGGATCACGAACAGCAGCACGATGCCGGCCTGCGTCAGCGGCTCGCTGACCTTGCCCAGCCACTGCGCCAGCCGCAGCACGGGCTTGTCCTCGTCGCGCACCACCTCCACCTGCTGCACCCGCGATGGCCGCTGGCCGGGCTCGGCCGTGGCCGCCGCGATCTCGCGCTCCACCGTGCCATAGGTCTTGACCGCGCCGTCCCAGGCGCTGGGGCCGGCGGTCAGCACGCGCAGGTTGCGAAGCTTTTGCTTGATGGTGGTCTGGTAGGTGGGCAGGTCCGCACTCAGCGCCTGCACCTGTTTGCCCAGGTACAGGCCCAGGCCCGCCAGCGCCCCCAGCGCCAAGGCCACCACCAGCAGTGCGGCCGCCAGGCGCGGCAGCCCCCAGCGGTGCAACCGCGTGACGGCCGGGTCCAGCAGGAAGCCCAGCAGCACGGCGAGGGCCAGGGGAATCAGGATCTCTCGCCCAAAGTACAGGCCCACGATCACGATGGCGGCGATCATCAGCCCCACCATCCAGCGCAGGCCGGGCACGATGGCCACCAGGGCATGGCCCTGCGAGGCTCTATACGCTGTAGGGCGCGCACTGGCGGGCCCAGCACCCGGGCCCTGGGCAGTCTGGGGTTCGGTCGGGGTGGATGGCGATGGCTGGGGCGACGGGTCGGACATGGGGCATGCCACAATGGCCGGCCCGCCTGCGCAAGGCGGGCATGCACCGTTGTGGACCAAAAACGAAAACCCGCCCAGCATGGCGGCGCCCGGCACCGCCCCGGTGTCAGGTTTTTCCGCCAGGCCGTGCCTGATTTTTCAGTCTTTTTGGGCTCCAGCCCTTGGTGCAAGCGCGCAGTGCGCTATCAATACATGGACTGGCTCCAGTCCGTTGCCTCCTGCTGCAAGACCACGTCCACGTCGATGCCCAGCGCCAGCGCCACGTCCACAGGGAAGGCATCGGCCATGCTGCGCTCGCTCCAGCCGCTGACCTTCACGCGGTTGCGCCACACCGCCAGGTGCAGCACCCCGGCCATGGGGTCGAACTGCGCGTCCTGCAGCGGCGCCTCCATCGCCTGCACGGCGGCGACGATTTCTGCGGGCAGGCCCCAGGCGCGCAGCAGAATGGCCGTGGTGTGGTGGGCGCTGTAGCCCCAGTGGCGCACCTCCACGCGCGGGCGGCGCGGGTCCCACAGGCCGGCCTCGGCCGCCAGGATGGCCACGCGCTCGGGCTGGGTCTGGTGCAGCACCAACTGGCCCATGCCATGCAGCAAGCCGGCGATGTAGGCCACGCTGCCATCCAGTCGCACCCGACCCGCCAGGCTGCGCGCCAGCTTGGCGCAGTCCTGGCTGACGCGCGCAAACTGACCCATGTCGATGCCAGCAATCGGCCGCGCCACCATGCCCGCCTGGGCCTTCTTCAGCAGCGCGCGCAACTGGCGCTCGCCCAGCAGGGTCAGGGCCTGGGGGATGCCGCGCACCTGCGCCGCCATGCGGTAGGCGCTGGAGTTGGCGCACTCCATCAGCTGGGCCGCCAGCACCGGGTCGCAGCCGAACAGCTGGTTCACACGGCGCATGTGCGGCACCTCGCTGATCAGCTCGCGCATCAACAGCGCCAGGATCCGCGGCTGGCAGGGCAGTGACAATTCTGGAGCGGCTTGCATGGACCTTCAGGCAGTGACAACCGTGTACCGGGCCCGGGCATCGCCGCCCAGGCACCGTCCTCTTCAACCGGGGCACGCAGCCCCCCATGCCGAGTATGGGCTGCGCAGATGACGGCCTTGCGCGAATAAGGCAGGCTTTTCCCCGCTGATTGCCCGCTATCTGCGCCGCGATTGTGCGCGGTCGTGCGCACGCCGTCACGGGCCGACGCACAAAAAAGGCAGCCGCAGCTGCCCCGGGTGACGCCGTGCGCCGTCTGCGCCTTACTTCTTCAGTGCTTGCAGCTTGGCAAAGGCCGAGGCCATGGCGTTGGGCTGCTCGGCCTGGCCCCCACGCTGCGGCTGGGCATAGCCCCCGCGGCCTTGGCCGCGACCGGCGCTTTCATAACGGTTGTCGCGCGGGCCATCGCGGCGGGCGGGGGCCGCATCCAGCTTCATGGTCAGGCTGATGCGGTTGCGCGCCACGTCCACTTCCAGCACTTTGACCTTGACGATCTGGCCGGTCTTGACCACCTCGCGTGCGTCCTCGACGAACTTGTGGCTCATCTGGCTGACGTGAACTAGGCCGTCCTGGTGCACCCCCAGATCCACAAACGCGCCGAACTGAGCCACATTGCTGACCGTGCCTTCGAGGATCATGCCCTCCTTGAGGTCCTTGATGTCTTCCACGCCGTCGTTGAAACGCGCCACCACAAAGTCCGGGCGCGGGTCACGGCCGGGCTTGTCCAGCTCACCCAGGATGTCCTTGACGGTGATGGCCCCGAACTTCTCGGTCACAAACTGCTCGGCCTTCAGGCACTTGAGCACGTCGCTGCGGCCCATCAGCTGGTCCACGGGCTTGCCAGTGGCGGCAATGATCTGCTCCACCACCGGATAGGTTTCGGGGTGCACGCCCGTCATGTCCAGCGGATTGTCGCCACCGCGGATGCGCAAGAAGCCGGCGGCCTGCTCAAAAGTCTTGGCGCCCAGGCCGGCCACATCCATCAGCTGCTTGCGGTTTTTGAACGAGCCGTTGGCATCGCGCCAGCGCACCACGGACTTGGCGACCGAGGCGCTCAGGCCCGACACGCGGGTCAGCAGCGGGGCCGAGGCCGTGTTCAGGTCCACGCCCACCGAGTTCACGCAGTCTTCGACCACGGCGTCCAGCTGGCGCGCCATCTCGCTCTGGTTCACGTCGTGCTGGTACTGGCCCACGCCGATGCTCTTGGGGTCGATTTTCACCAGCTCGGCCAGCGGGTCCTGCAGGCGGCGTGCAATGCTCACCGCGCCGCGCAGGCTGACGTCCACGTCGGGCAGCTCCTGCGAAGCGAATTCGCTGGCCGAGTACACGGACGCGCCCGCCTCGCTGACCACCACCTTCTCGATCTTGCGGTCCGCCTTGGCGGCCAGCTTGATCAGGTCGGCCGCCAGCTTGTCGGTTTCGCGGCTGGCCGTGCCATTGCCAATCGCAATCAGGTTCACGCCATGCTTTTCCACCATTTTGGCCAGGGTGTGCAGCGAGCCTTCCCAGTCTTTGCGTGGCTCGTGCGGGTAGACGGTAGCGGTGTCCACCAGCTTGCCGTTGCTGTCCACCACGGCCACCTTCACGCCGGTGCGGATGCCGGGGTCCAGGCCCATCACGGTCTTGGCGCCGGCCGGGGCGGCCAGCAACAGGTCACGCAGGTTGTCGCCAAACACCTTGATGGCCACCTTCTCGGCGTCTTCACGCAGGCGACTGAACAGGTCGCGCTCGGTCGACAGGCTGAGTTTGACGCGCCAGGTCCAGGCCACGCACTTGCGGATCAGGTCATCGCTGGCGCGCTTGGCGTGGCTCCAGCCCAGGTGCAGGGCAATCTTGCCTTCGGCCAGGCTGGGCTGGCCGGGTTCGGGCTCCACGGGCTGGACCAGCTTGGCTTCGAGGATTTCCAGCGCGCGGCCGCGGAACACGGCCAGCGCGCGGTGCGAAGGCACGCGGCCAATCGGTTCGTCGTAGTCGAAATAGTCGCGGAACTTGGCCACCTCGGGGTCGTTCTCGTTCTTGGCCTCGACCTTCTTGGACTTGAACAGGCCCTCGTCCCACAGCCATTCGCGCAACTTTTGCACCAGTGCCGGGTCTTCGGCCCAGCGCTCGGACAGGATGTCGCGCACGCCATCCAGCACGGCAAAGGTGGTGCTGAAATCGGGGCCCGGCTTGCCATCGTCCAGCGTGGTGGCTGGCTGGCAGAAGGCCTTGGCTTCCTCATGTGGGTCCAGCGTGGGGTCGGCAAACAGCTTGTCGGCCAGCGGCTCAATGCCGAACTCCTTGGCGATCTGGCCCTTGGTGCGGCGCTTTTGCTTGAACGGCAGGTAGATATCTTCCAGCTCCTGCTTGGTCGGCGCATTGGCAATCGCCAGGCGCAGCGCATCGGTCAGCTTGCCCTGCTCGTCGATGGCCTTGAGCACGGCCACGCGGCGGTCTTCCAGCTCGCGCAGGTAGGACAGGCGGGCCTCCAGCTCACGCAACTGCACATCGTCCAGCCCCCCGGTCACTTCCTTGCGGTAGCGAGCGATGAACGGCACGGTCGCGCCACCATCCAGCAATTCCACGGCAGCACTGACTTGCTGCGCACTGACTTTGATCTCTGCGGCAATTTGCCCAATGATTTTTTGCATGCGTTACGCGCCCCTCGGCGCTGTGTCCCTGAAAGCGGGCAAGTGTGCCATACGTGATCGCCGCCCATCCGCAGATCGCGGCGCCCCCTTGCATATCCACACAATTGATAGCTGATCGAGCTGGATACATCTGCCCTGGAGGGCAAAATCATTCAAACTCCAGACGCCATGCAAGACGATTTGTTCGCGGCCGACGATCCGCCCGCTCCCCAGCCCGCCCCCAAGGCTGCGGCCACGCCGCGTGGCAGCGCCGTGCGTGCGGTGCAGCACCCCGCCGAGTTGCACGAGCTGGCCCAGTCGCTGCCCCCGACGCTGCGCATGGGCGTGTCCACTTGGTCCTACCCGGGGTGGGATGGTCTGGTCTGGGACGGCGTCTACAGCGATAGCACCCTGTCCCGCAAGGGCCTGGGCGCACTGAGCCAACACCCGCTGATGCGCACCGTCTGTGTGGACCGCAGTTTCTGGCGCCCCCTGAGCACCGAACAGTACGCCCAGATGGCCAACCAGGTGCCGGGCGACTTCCGCTTTGTGGTCAAGTGTCCCAATGTGGTCACCGACGCCCTGGTGCGCGGCGAGCATGGGGCCGGCCAGGAGCGCAACCCGGCGTTCCTGGACCCAGGCCTGGCCTGCACCCAATTCGTGCTGCCCTGCCTGGACGGCCTGGGACCCAAGCTGGGGGTGCTGGTGTTCCAGATCAGCCCCCTGCCCTGGTCCGTGCTGCAGGACACCGCCACGCTGTGGCGGCAGCTGGCGACCGTGCTGGCCAGCACCCGCGCCGCCTTGCAGCACGCCCCACAGGTGATCGTGGCCGTGGAGGTGCGCGACCCGCTGCTGCTCAGTCCCGAACTGGCCCAGGTGCTGCGGGCCCACGGCGCCACCTACTGCCTGGGTCTGCATGGGAAAATGCCGCCCATCGAGCCACAGCTGGTGTTCTTGCGCCAGCTGTGGCCCACGCCCCTGGTCTGCCGCTGGAACCTGAACCACAGCTTCGGGCCGTTCGGCTACCAGGCAGCCCAGGAAAAGCACCGCCCCTTCAACGCACTGGTTTCGGCTGACACCCACACCCGCACAATTCTGGCGCGGACTGTGCGTGGCATTACCGGCGCCGGCCAACCCGCCTTTGTCACCATCAGCAACGATGCGGAAGGCTGTGCACCACTTTCCATCCACCGGCTGGCGCAGCAGATTGCGCCTGCCGCCGGTCCGGAGCCCGCCTGAGGCACTTGCCACCCAGTTATGAATGGTTCACATTAAGTCCCACACAGACAACAGCCAGGGCCCTTTACAACCAGCTTGTCACAAAAAAATGACCCAGGCGCGACAATTTGCAACATTCTGCGGAGGCATTACCGGAGGATTCACTCACAGGGCGCACGTGGTTGCGCACAGGACTTTGGCGTTAGAGAAGACATCACCGTGAAACTTCGCAACATCCTCATACTCGCTGGCAGCGTCGCCGCTGCCTCGCAGGCCTGCGCGCTGTCTCTGGGCAACTCACAAGGCCAGGTCCAGCTCGGCGCGCCCTTGAACCTGGTGTTTCAGGTGCAGCCCGATGACGGACAAACCGCCGAGAGCAGCTGCATCACGGCCACCGTGTGGATGGGCGACGACAGCCTGTCACCCGGCAATGTGCTGATCACCCCGCAAGCCACCACCGTGCGCGTGCGCACCACCCAGGTCGTGCACGAACCCCTGGTGACCGTGAAGCTGACGGCCGGCTGCGCAGGCAGCGTGGCCCGCAGCTACACCCTGTTCGCCGACCCGCCAAGTTCCATGGCGGCCACCATCGCCCCCATCGATCTGAGCAAGTTGCAGGTCACCCCGCGCCCAGCGGCACGCCCCGCCCCGGCCGCCGACGCCCCCGCACGCCCTGTGCGCAAGGTAACCAAGCGGGTGGTCAAACCCGCGCGGCAGCCCCCGTGGCCGCGGCTGCAGTGGCAGCCCCTGCGGCCGCCAGCGCC